>CAYYNF010000033.1:0-15082 GCA_964472695.1 uncultured Flavobacteriaceae bacterium | reverse complement strand
ATTAATAGCTTGGTCTAAAGAGTTTTGATAGAATTGTATAATGGAATTATACTCACTTTTATCTTCAAGCAATTCAAAATTACTGTCTGCGATTAATAGGTTTTTTAGGAAAGTGAACTTTGAGTCACTTACCTTTTTTAGATATTTAATTGCAAGTGAATACTTTTTCTCAGAAAAATAATATAAGCCATTTATCAGAAGTTCAGTATCATTTGATTTATCACAAATAGATATGTACTGTTCTAGATCTTTACTTTTGTTCTTTTTTAACATATATGAAAACATCGAAAGGATCACATTAGGATCATCCGTTTCTGAAATAGCTTTGTAATTTTTGTTAAAATCAGGTACAACTATAAACCTTTCTAGTGTAGTATCTCGCCCCTTTGACTTGATAAGGTCATAATCACTTTGTGTAATTATCGTGTAATTTTTATTTCCTCCAATATTGGACAATACAGGTGTTGTAAGTATGAAAAGAAAAATGAAAGTTACGATTCTCATTATGTTTTGTTCTATTCTTTTTTGTATTGTGCTATGGAGTATTATTTAGTCGCTAGTTTACAAATAAATAAATTGTTTAACATATGTTAAACAATATTAATTATTCTTATAACAATTTAAAAGAATAAATCAGGGCGTTGTATTTTAATTACTTTTGAAACTTCTTCAATTAACTTTGTACAGTCAAGAACGAATTTATCATCTACTTCAATCAGAGTTGATATTTCCGAAATATCGCCTTCATTAAAAAAATCTTCATCAGGTAATTTTACTCTAAAAGATAACGATTCTGATTTAGCAACTAATGTATCGTAACTTCTACCTTTCCCGTGTTTAAGAACGTTAATAGCACAAATAAAATTATCAAAATTACTGCTTAATTCAGTATTACCTGATTGGTTCAGAATATTTTTTGCCTCTTTGAAACCATTTTTACAAGCTAGGACGTTTTGTAAGATAGACTCAAATAATGAAAATGCTCCAATTGCAATAATTGTCTTTTGTAATTGAATCATTTGAAGATTCTTTATAAGAATGATTGAACCACCTGTTTCTAATTGTTCAATTAATTCAGATTCCACCTTGTTTAAAGTGTTCAATGAAAATGTTGTACTTCTGTGTACTAATTCATTAAAGTCGTGCATATCTTTTTTTTAGTAACCACCAATCCCATCAATCTCTCAGAATACCTCATTACGCTTCCTCCTGTTGAAAAGTCAAGATAGTTTTAGAAGTAAGTCCCGTTAGTTTTTTGATACTGATGTAAATATAACGCATAATAAGCACCATAATTACAATAGAAGGAATCACAATAATAGGATAACTGTATAAAGTCATTTGTCCTAGTTCCTCATTAAAGGCCTCGGTACCTGCGTCGCTTTGTACGAAGTATTTGGCAAGAGCAAAGTTCATAACAGCTGAGAATATAAAAGATAGGAACAAGAAAATAGACGCTTTTTTCAGGATACTATCAATTTGTGCATGTCCTTGGTCATCAAGTTTTTCGTTGATATTCTTTTTATTGAAAATTTCGTCGTGATATAAGAACTTAGGAGCGAGTGGCTTTTTGGTGAAATTCGAAATCAGAATTACACAACCTATTATAAAAGGTACTGCCGCTTCTTTGATAGCGATGAGTTCCGTGGAAAGTTCTAGAACTCCTACAATTCCTGATAACAGAATACTAACGAAACCTAATATAGAAACGAAGTTTTTTTCTTTTTTTACAAAAAGATCATAAAGTCCGTAGCATAGCGGAAAAGCCAAAGCGAGCAGTAGAATTTGAGTGCTATCTAAGGGTAAAAACTTTTTCCCTTTCATTAAAATTAATGAAGGAACTACAATGTTAATAAGTAGGTTGTTAAGTCCATTGTCTTTTTTCTGTTCTGTCATAAAATAGATTCTTTATTCGTCAAATATACTACTTTCATAAGCACCAATATCAGGAGTCGTTAAGTTCCTTTCGTTTCCTGAAATATCCAACTGATTTTCCGTAGCTAGAGCCTTTGCATTGGCAGGACTATCTTCGCTAATGCGAAAATCATTATTAGCGGTATCTTTAAAATTAGGGTCATCATTAAAAATACAGCTTTCAAAATAGTCAGTGTTGTTTAGGTCGTTATACGCTTCTTGTGTTATACTACTTTCTTGTTGTTGTATAAGACAGTGCGAAAAGTGAATATTGAAATCACGAGTGTCATCCTCGTAATATGTAATTTCCGAAAATCGATCTCCGCTAATAATACAGTTGGTAAATTGTGCGTTTAGTGCTACGTCTTCACTATCATCTATGGTGTAGTTACTAAGACGTAAAGCGGTACTTCCTATGTTGTTAAACGTATCGTGATTAGCAATAGTAGCGTATTGAAACTCATAATTTCCTCCCGAAAGATGTACACTTCCTTGTTGGCAGTTATTTACACATAGATTGAGAGCGTTTACCGTTGCGTTGTTGGCTTGCATGCCTACCCCCGAAGTATTGTAAATTTGAACATTTTCAAGGTTGAGTTCTCCTTCTACCAGCAAGCCTATACTTGCATTCTTTATAGTAGTATTTCTAATTTCATTTTCTGTGCTTCCTTCCTGTATCCAAATAAAGCCCCATTGTCCTGGTAAGTTGTCATAAATTTCGGCAATGCGATCCCCTTCAATGATAATTTCATTTTCTAGAATTTCGTTGTCCTCACTTTTGTTGCCTTCCATCAGTATTTTTCCACCAGCTTCTATAATGAGTCCCGAATCTTCATGAAAATGTATGCGAGCACCAGCGTTAATCGTTAAGGTTTTTCCAGAGGTTACGATTATATTTCCATAGATTACCACAGCTTTATCGTTGTCCCACAGTAGTTCTTCATCAGTAAGTTCGTAGCCTTCTACAGTAATAGCTGCACCTTCATTGTCGAAGAAATTTGTTTCTATGTTTCTTAGGTTTCTACTTTCGTCAAGGATAATATAGTTAGCATCTTTTACAACACTGGTTAGTACCACATTTTGAGAAGTATGCGAACTATCAAAAATAATACGGTCGTTATAATTCTGATTTTCGTCTAAAATATCTTCGTTTACATCAATATGAGTTTCTACAAATACGAAAATACTGTCTTGTGCCATGATGGGTACATTTTCAAAATACTTTCCTGTAGCATCTGTGATTTCTTCATTTTCGGTAGGACTTCCATTTACATTGAGACTATATTTCGAGGTATTCCCTTGTTCTAAATAGATTTCAGGAATATGAATATCTTCATCAGAGTCATTATAAACCGTCATACGTTTTACTTCGGACTTTATACCTGTAAAGAGTGTATCCATGTGTATAGTATCTGTTGAGAATCTCAGGTTTCCGTTTGACGAAATACTTTCAAAGTCTTTTCGGCACGAGCTCCAGATGATAATCACACTAAGATGTACTAGGAAATAGGCTATGTATTTGAAGTGTTTTTTGTTGTTCAAAAAGTAAATTGTTAATGCAGTTGATATTTTATTTTTAATACTTCAATAAAAATAACATAATTAATTCTAAAACATTTTTAAATTTGTTTCCTAAAGTTTGTAAATAATAAAGAAAATATATTATGAGTACATTTGACGTTGCGGTAATAGGTTCGGGACCTGGAGGGTACGTAGCCGCTATTCGTTGTGCACAGTTAGGAATGAAAACAGCTATCATCGAAAAGTACAATACCTTAGGAGGTACTTGTTTAAATGTAGGTTGTATTCCTAGTAAAGCTTTACTAGATTCATCACACCATTACGAGCATGCTACTAAGCATTTTGACGCTCATGGTATTGAAATCGAAGGAGCTATTACACCTAATCTAGAAAAAATGATTGCTCGTAAAAAAGCTGTAGTAGACCAAACTTGCGGAGGAATCGACTATTTAATGAGTAAAAATAAAATAGAGGTTTTTAAAGGTTTAGGAAGTTTCAAGGATGCTACACACATCAATGTAGCTACACAAGAGGGTGACGTGGTAATCGAAGCAAAACATACGATTATTGCTACAGGATCTAAGCCATCAGCATTACCTTTTGCTCAGCCAGATAAAGAGCGTATTATCACTTCAACAGAGGCATTAAGCCTTAAGGAAATTCCAAAACATTTGGTAATTATAGGTGGTGGTGTGATCGGTTTAGAACTTGGTCAGGTATACCGTCGTTTAGGAGCTGAGGTAACAGTAGTAGAATATGCTCCACGTATTATTCCTGGAATGGACGCTGCTTTGTCTAAGGAATTGATGAAGTCATTGAAAAAGCAAGGGATTAAGTTTAACTTAAGTTGTGCTGTAAGTAATGTAACTCGTAATGGTGACGAGGTAACGGTTACTGCTACTGATAAAAAAGGGAATGAAGTAAGTTTTACAGGAGATTATTGTTTATTATCAGTAGGGCGTCGTCCTTATACTGATGGTTTAGGATTAGAAAATGTAGGTATTGCTAAAACGGAACGTGGACAAATTGAGACGAATGCTCACTTGCAAACTAATGTACCAAATATATATGCGATTGGTGATGTTGTAAAAGGAGCTATGTTAGCACACAAAGCAGAAGAAGAAGGGGTTATGGTTGCTGAAATTTTAGCAGGACAAAAACCTCATATCGATTATAACCTAATACCAGGAGTAGTTTATACTTGGCCAGAGGTAGCAGCAGTAGGGAAAACAGAAGAAGAATTAAAGGAAGCTGGAGTAGCTTATAAAGCAGGACAGTTCCCATTTAAGGCTTTAGGACGTGCAAGAGCTAGTAATGATTTAGAAGGTTTCGTAAAAATCTTAGCTGACAAAGAAACTGACGAGGTACTTGGTGTACACATGATTGGAGCACGTTGTGCAGATCTTATTGCAGAAGCAGTAACAGCTATGGAGTTTAGAGCCAGTGCAGAGGATATTTCAAGAATGAGTCATGCACACCCTACTTTTACAGAAGCGATAAAGGAAGCAGCTTTGGCAGCTACTGAAGATAGAGCTTTACATGTATAAAAATTAAACTATTTAGAAAAGTAGCATAAGTAATAAACTTGTGTTTTTCTAATGATCATAAAACACCTATGTGTACTTTATTAAGTATGTATAGGTGTTTTTTTATGTTAAAATATGGTTTTCATAGTTTATTTACGTATTTCAACTAAAAACAAAATATTTTTCAACCTTTTGCAATCACATTAGTTACTCTATTTTAAGGTAATCTGCTTTTTTTACCTGTCAAAAAACATTATAGTACCTGTTTTGTTAAAAAAAATAATTTTAACTAATACAAAATGTAATATATTGATTTATATTACATTTGTAATCCAATAAAATACCTTATATGAAATTAAATTACACAATTACTTTATTGTTGAGTGCCTTGTTTACCTCTATAAGTGCTCAAGAAACAACTAAAATTGAAGTTAGTGCCGATGCTTATGTAAGAGCAGGACGATTTGCGTCTAGAAATTATGGAACTTCGACTACAAACTATGTAAAGAAACCGAGTACGAATCAAAACTTCCTTAGAAAAACTGCATTGAAGTTTGATGTTCGTTCAATTGAAAATGTAGGTTCTGCAAAATTATATTTTTATGCTAAGGCACAGGCTGCTATTGATGTTACGATAGGTACAGCATCTAATGACTCTTGGTCTGAAACAGCGATTAATTACAACAATTTACCTATTTCCGCTTCACGTACTCATGTAACACTTCCGTTAACCTATCAGTGGGTAAGTGTTGATGTAACTAATATTTTGTTAGCTGAGGTCGCTAATAGTAATGGTCTTATGACGATGGTTTTGACAGATGAGGGAAATACTAATAAAACGGCTTTTATCCGTTCTAAAGAGTATAGCTCAGGGCAGTTTGCTCCTTATTTAGAAATTACAGAAAATGCGGAGCAACCTGAAGAAGAGTCACGTGATATTTATTTGGTAATAGGTCAATCAAATACAGCAGGAAGAGGTTTACTTGAAGCACAAGATAACGTAACTCTGGATGGTGTAGATATATTGAACGCTAATGGTAACTGGGAAGCTGCAGCTGGTGGTATGAATAGATATTCTACAATCAAAAAAGCAACAGCATATCAAGGAGTGAATTACTCGTATACCTTTGGAAAGACAATTAATCAACTTACGGGAAGACGGGTAGGAATTGTTTGTAATGCACAGGGAGGAACTAATATTAGTCAATGGGCTGTAAGTTCCTCTAATGGTTTTTATGACGAAGCAGTAGCAAGAACAAAACAAGCTTTAGCAGCAGGCGGAACATTAAAAGGTATTCTTTGGCATCAGGGTGAGGCGAATAGAAATTCAACATCTACTTATTTAAATAACCTTAATGCTATCGTGTCTGCGTTACGAGCAGAGTTCGGAAATGTACCATTTATAGCAGGGCAGTTGAGTCAGGATAGAGATGATACCAATAATGACAATTTCAATAGGATGTTAGAAGCTATTAGTAATACTATCAGTAACTCAAGTTACGTGTCTTCAGATGGTTTAACAACTAATGCCGAAGGTTTAGAAAGTGGAAGTGAAACAGATGAAACACACTATGATAATTATAGTCAGAGAGTGCTAGGGCGTAGATATGCTTCTAGAGTTTTAGAGTTAGTATATGGACAAACTATTAATACTGCCGTAATTCCTGTACAAGAAGATTCATATATAAGAGCAGGTAGTAACGCAGCAAGAAGCTATCCAAATGATGCTTTAGTACGTATTAAAGAGCTAGGGGGAAGTAACAGGAATACACGTCGTGGAGTGATTAAGTTTAATACCTCTGGGTTTTCAGGTCAGGTGGTGGATGCTTCTATGATTATCGACGGAGATGTGCGTAGTGGTTCAGGTGTTATTGAAGTTGGAATGTATGAGTATAACGATTCTTGGACAGAAGGAAGTGTAACTTTTTCTAATGGTTCAAGTTTTGGAGACAAAATTAATACGCATACTTTTAGGGGAACTACTAAGGTAACCTCAACAATTCCTGTAGCGGATTATTTTGCTAAATCATACGCCGACGGATCAGTTTCGTTAGCTATGCAAGGAGATCATGTGGGGCAGGAACAGTATCGCTTTAGATCTTCAGAAAATGGCATTTCTGTTAAAAAACCTTATATTTTAGTAAGTTATATAGGAGAAAGTACTTCTGTAGCAGGTGATGCTATTGAGTTACAGCGTGTGTCTAGTCAGCGTGCTAGTGATGTTACAGTGTATCCTAATCCTGTTTTAAATTATCTTACAGTAAATGCAACTTCGAATATTAGTACTGTTAAGATTGCTCACTTTAACGGAGTAGTCACAAGAAATTTTGCAGCTTCGGGTAATATATATACTGTAGATTTTACGGATTTACCATCAGGTTATTATGAAGTTTCTGTTGAACTAGTTAACGGAGATGTTCAAAATACAACTATTGTAAAAAACTAAACATAAACATAAATTAGATTGCAATACAAAATAGTATTGTATGATAACAAAAGCTATCCATAAAGGGTGGCTTTTGTTGCTTTACACTATTATCTTGGTTACTTTTACTTGAAAATAGTAAAGTAATGATACTAAAAAGATTTTTGTTGTTAATAGGAGGGGTAACTCTTTTTACAGCTTGTGACGATGGTGAGATTCCTGTTTCTGAATTTGAATTTGAAGCTAGTGATTTAGAGTTTTGTTATACCGAAGCTACTGATGAAACTGTTTTTTATAACGCTAATGATACTGATGAGATATTATATGTGGTGATAGATGGGGAATTTTCTGGTCTAGAAGAGCTCATTGAAGAAGATGCTATCGATGCTAATGTAGTGTATAACAAATATACGGATGAGGTAAGTTCTGATGCTATTTTTTGTAATGCAGTTTCAACTACATACCCTATTAGTCGTAGTTTGATAGGAGTAACAGGAAGTACTACTATTACTACCAGTGTAGTAGTAGATCAGGATGTTGAGGATGATGATAATGATGATGATGGGGATAATGATTTAGATAATGATGGTATTAGTAATGTAGAAGAAGGTTATAATACTACAGGTGATGAGTTACTGGATACAGATCAGGATAGTATTCCTAATTATTTAGACGAGGATGATGATAATGATAATGTACCTACAAGTGATGAGCTTGATGGTGATGATTTACCTATAGATACTGATGGTGATGGTATTTTTGATCATCTAGATCCTGATGATGATAATGATGGTATCTTAACACGATATGAGGTTAACCCTGAGAATACAGATCCTACTAGTACTAATAATACTACTGATGATGGAGTTTATTTTTATTTGGATGAAAATGCTACTGATGTGGTTTATGAGCATATTGTTGAAATAGATAATAGTTACGAGACTTTTTATCAAACGATTGTTAATTTTCTTAATCTAGAATTATCAAATTCAGGTGAAACGGTTACTTATAATATCATTAATTTAGGAACTATGACACTAAGTGATACTACTGATTATACGATACGTATTGGTACAGACAATAAAGTTACAGTAGTATTAAAACAAGATAATATTGTAGATGAAATTATCATTTTTGAAACAGCCGAGGAAGAAAATTTGTAAAGTATAAAACAAAAAAGAAGGTCAATATAAATATTGACCTTCCTCAAACTTAAACCTTAATACTTAACTTGAAAATAACATGAATCTAAATCCACATCTTCCTTGATTCAAAGATACGAAAGTAATACACCTTAATTGCTATTTACAAGGTACTCTTAAGTGTCTTGGTTGAACTTTTCAGTGAGTAGTTGATTTGTTTAGGTAACTTGTTCTTTAAAGAAATAACTAAAGTGCTTTTAAGTGTGCTTATGAGCTATCTATTCATTAGCAAATTATTTACGCTTGTAATACTCAATGAAAAATGATATATTTTACTTAATCATAATCGAGGTTACTTAATTTCTAAAAAATAATTAATGCGTTTTATTATATACTTTACTATAGGTCTACTATTTCATAATCACCTCATGGCACAAACAAAAAATCTATGGGTGAATTTATCTCCTAATGCAGGAGGTACTCAAGAGGTGGGTACCGATGCAGAGGTGAACAATGGAACTGAAATAATAGATTTAAGTGATCCTAATTTAAATGTTACTAGGCAATTAAAAGATGCTAAACTTATCTATTCATTAGCTTATCAAGCTGAAGATATTGATAGAGATGGTTTCAATGATATTGTTACATTCGATGTAGTAATTAGTGCATACACAAACTCAACATATACGTATGTATCGGAGTTAAGGCAGTCTAGTGTAACAACATTAGGAAGCCCAGCAATTCCACAAGCTTTAAATAACTTTTGGGGAGTTAGTGGTGGTGCTAATGATACGGTGCATAGTGATATTGATGAAGGAGAGACTATTCAGGTTGAAGTTGAAAATTTTAACGTGAGTTTATCGGATAATTACAATGTTTATTTTAAAGGGTTTACCTCTTGTTTGGTAGATGAAACTAACGGTGGTCATACTCATAGGTTTATTGAGGGACTAGGTCAGGGGTTATCTTCATATAGCTTTAATGCTAATCAGGGGTTAAATATTGAAAATAAAACACAACTAATTGTGACAGGAGCGGGAAGTATAGCTACTCCAAACACTAAAGAGTTGGGGCTTTCTCGCATTGGTTTACAAATACAAATTATCAATGATGATAATCCTAATTATTGGGATGTTGAAGATTATAGTGAGTACACTACAGGTGCTACATATTCAGGAATCAATTACCCAGAAAAGTATTTAGATAAAAGTATATACCCTTGTTTTAGTTGGGAGACTATTCCTACATGGATATCTTTTAAAACGAGTACAGAATTGGATGATAGTGTTTACGAATATGTTGCTAAAAAGTATTCTTTCATTAACGGGTCTGGGTATCATGGAAAACCAGATTGGGATGAATCAACTATTTTTTATAGTAATAAGGTGAAGCAGTATAATCCTACGGTTAAAACAATGTTTTACCTCAATAGTATGATTGTATTTCCATTTTATAAGCATAATGAAGAGTTTAACGCTAATCAGGAAGAATGGAGTGAAGGTAGTTATGACGATGAAGGGAACTTTGTATTTAACACTATCAGAAAATATAGAATATTTAATACTGAAAATGAAGATTTACGAAATTTCTGGGTTCAACAGATGCTTAATGCAGCTGAGAATTATAATATAGATTATGTTTTTGTAGATAAGCTATCAGGGATGATTAATCCCTTGTTAGATGAACAGGGAGAGCCCGTAGATGGTGACGCCGCTATGATTATACAGCTTTCAGAAAATTTACCTCAGGATAAATTTATAATAGGGAATGCATTGCGAAATAGTCGAGATGCAGGTAATCGTGATATTATGAATTACTTGGGAGGGTCGTATTTAGAACGATGGCACTTCAGGAATGCAGATTATAATCAACCTGAGAAAGAAGCACTAGCAGTTACGATTCAGATGATGAGAGAAGCTAGTTTAAAAGGTAAGATGATTCAGTTTAATAATAGGTATATAGAACATGATCCAGATACGTATTTGCAAGATGAAAATTACCTTGTCCCATTAGCGATGTTTTTAATAGCAGCTGAGGATAACGCCTTTATTGCTTATCAGAAAACAAACTTGATTAATAATCAAGTAGGGCATATGTGGGATGCTAAATCTTTAGTAGATTTTCAAAGGTATCTAGGTGCTCCTCTAGGACCACCTGTTAAAGAAGGTTTTTATTATACACGTTCGTTTGAGAATTTGGATCTTACGTTAGATTTAGATAGTATGCATGCTACTTTTGATTGGCATGACAAAGAAGTAGCACAGGTGTTAATGAGTTTTGATGATAATATCAATATAGCAACTTATAATCGTACTAATGGTTTTTCGTTTACTGATCATGTGTTGAATCCTGCTCGTCAGTGTGATTGTTTTAATGAGTATGTAGGAAAACTAGATAAGGTAGCCAATGATATGGCGTTCATTAAATATGATTTGAACGACCTTAATATTGAGACCTTGGATGATGCTATTTTTAGGTTGAAATTATATTCAGAAACAGCTACAGGAAATCAAGTGCGTTTTGTGTTAAGAAAGGATGGTGATTCTCAAACACAGTCAGTCGTATCTCAAACTATTAGTCATGAAAAGGTGTGGAAAGATTACGAGTTTGATTTTCGAGATCATTTAATGGAGATAGATTATTACAATGAGATTTATATTTTTATTACTTCCTCGGATAATACTTCGACTTCTACAAATACCTATTATTTTGAAAATTTAAGAGGACCTAGCTATTTAGTAGACAAGAGTGTCCTGAGTATTGATGCCATCGATCACAAATCTTTGGATTCGTCAAGTATTTATCCAGTACCTACTGATGGGATTATTAACCTTAATGTTGTCGGTTTAACGAAATTTGAGGTGTATACTGCTAAAGGAGATCAGGTTATAGAGGGAATCGAGAATCAAATTGATTTAACAAACTATGCAGAAGGAGTTTATTATGTAAAAGTTTATACAGATGACCAAGTTTATACAAATAGGGTTGTTTTAAAGAAATGATATCACTTAAACTTTACAATAGCTATATACGAAGAGTTGTTAATTGGTATAGAATTACACTGTATTGTAACGTTTACGTAAATAGGATATCATTCCAAAAAATAGACTGAGTAATACAACAGGAATCCCTATGCATAGATATTGCCATTTTACTTTTTCTTGTGATAGTTTTTCTAGATTTAAAAAGGCAATATGCAGTTGTTTGTTTCTTAAAGTCAATAGTCCTTCATCATTAAGCATATAGTTTACAGTATTAATGAGGAAGTCTTTATTGGCAAAGTTTTTCTGGGTAATAGGATCAACTCCTAAAGGTACAGCCTGCCCTTTGTGTATTTCGTTCTTTATGATATCACCGTCAGAAACAATTAGTAATTTTGCTTTATCAGTGTGGTCTTTGTAATCCTTTTGTTCAAAAGGTAGTATACGATTTTGGTAAGTACTCTTAAAGTCGTTTTCTAGGAGTACAGCAAGGTTTTGTACACCTTTTGTAAATTGCTCTTTTTTAGGAGTCCGAATTATCGACTGTAAGCTTAGTGTAGCAGGTACACCTTTTAATTCTGTAAGTCCAGAAGTTTTTAGAAGTATCTGTTTTGTAGTTTTGTTTTTAAGAGTATCTATAGGACTCGCAAAATTGAAACGAACTTTGTTAAGGGTATTTGTAATTGGGTGTGATAAATGCGATTCCGAAAGTGGAGCATATCCCCAAAAATAGGGCGTATATTGACTATTGTTTCCTTGCCCTTTAGCTAAAATAATAGGGTCAGAGTAGTAGTCTTTAATAAGTTGTGGTCTAATACGGATGCCATAAGAGAATAGTAGATCATCTATATTTAGTTGTTGGTCCCAGGTAAGTGTAGTTGCAGAAGGTCGGCTAAAAATACTGTCCTTTTCTGCAATTACACGATCAATGAGCCACATTTGTTGTTTGTTACTCATTAGGTGTTGATCGAGCAACTGTTTCTGTATATCACTAAACTTATGTCTAGGTTTTGCATTAATTACTAAATCGTACTCTCTTAGTTCATTCAGGGTTTTGTTAGGAGTAATTGTGTCTAGAAAGAAAGGGGCTATTTTATAAAATTTACGCACACTTTTTATAAAGTCTGATAGGTAAAGGTCTTCCAGTTGTCGATTTCCTTTTAGTATAGCTATTTTCTTAGCCTTTTCTTTGTTGAGTTGTCTGAAAGCGGTTGCAAAAGTATATTCCAGTTGTGCTATAGAGTTAGTAATACGTTCTTCACTTGTTTCGCCTAGCGTATGCTTTATTAAAGGAACTCGGATGTTTTTCTTGTTTTTGTAAATAATAGCCCAAGGTACTACAACTTCTTTTTTGAGTTTTCCTTCGTATTGTGTGCTTACTTCTAAAGGGGAAATACCTTGTTCTTGGAGTTGAGCAATTGCTTGATCTTTGTATTTTTTTTCTCCGATCGGATCTGAGAATATAAATTTAATATTCGAATTTTCCGAAGAGAAAGAACTTAATAGTTGCTTTGTTTCACGTTGTAATTTCCTAAACTCTATAGGTAAGTCTCCATCTAGTAGAATATCTATTATTATAGGTTCTTCGATTTGATAAATACTTTCTAATGAGGTCTCTGATAGTGTGAAACGTTGATCCTTTGTAAGGTCAAATCTATAGTATTTATTTTGACTAAAGCCTATAGTTAATAAGCTTGCTATTCCTAGTGTTGAAAGTGTTTTTGTTGCAATTGGTAGATGTTTTTTTCTAAGAAGAAAATAATTAAGCATAGTAAATATACCACTTAAAGCTAAAAAATAACTGATGTCTCGTGTGTCGAGTACCCCTTCATTGATACGTACATAATGGTAACGCATACCTAGTTTTTCGATAAAGGCATTTTGAGTAATTATACTAAGATTTTCTAATCCGTAATAAAGTATGAAGCAACTAAAAACACTTATCAGAAAGCTGGTAGTTTCATTTTTATTCCACGCTGATATCCATAAACTAATGCATATAAAACTTTTACTGAGTAATAACAGAGCGATATATCCACTAATAATTTCTCCAAAGTCAATGGATTCATCAGATAAATCACATATAGCAATTACATGTACAATTGAAGGCAGTATAGCAGTTAGTACGACTATAGCGACTCCTAGAAATTTTCCTAGAATTAGGTCTATAGTACTGATTGGTCGGGTAAGTAAAAGTTCTAAAGTACCTTGTTGATGTTCTTTACTGAAACTTACCATACAAATAGATGGAATAATTAATAGCAACAGCCAAGGAGTAGTTTCAAAAAAAGGACTGATACTTGCAAATCCACTATTTGGAATATTGAATGGAGTATCGAAAAACCAAAGGATGAGTGTAGAGATTAATGAAAAAACAAAAATGAAGATATAGCCTATAGGGGCGATAAAAAAGTTGAATAGTTCTTTTTTTAGAATTGTAAACATTTTTATAATTGATTAATCGTTACTAAAAAGAAGTGTTATTTTTAGTTTCAGTTATAACGGTTAAAAAGTTTAGTTCAATGAGATAGTAGTTGTAGGTATTTAGTGGAAAGTAATATTTATGGTATCTCGGCATTTTAACCCAAATAGCGTATTTGCAGCACCATATTTATTAGGGTCACTTTTATAAATAGCTAGTTCTAAATATCCAGATTGATTAAATATTGCAATTTGTTTGCCATCTTCTTCACGGTCTGTTTTTTTTATAGTAAAATCAATAGCATGACTATAGCTATTATGTATTTCGCTAAAGTTTACACCACGTGCATTTATAACAAATTTTCGACCTTGAAGGTGTTCATTAAAAAAAGATCTGGTAATGTTAGTAACTACATTTCCATAATTATCAATATAAATTACACTACCTATAATACGGTTAGGTTGAATGTATACAGGGTTTAATGTAGTAAGTTCTTTAATCTTCTTGATAGGATTACTTATATCGGATAGCTCTTTTCCTTTTATAATATGACAAGCAACTTTCGTGAAAATTTCAGCTTCGGCAAAACATAAGTTTTCAGTAGCCTCAAAAGGGACTTCATAAATAAAATCAGGTGTAGTATTATTGGTAATAAGTGATACAATGCCATTGTCACTACATACAAAATAGTGCTCATTTACTTTTACTACAATATGTCTGTTTTCAGGAGTCCACTCACTATCGATCCCTATTATGTGTACTGAATTCTTTGGGAAAAAACGATATGCAGCATTAATAATATAAGCACCTTCCTGAATATCAAAAGGGGATACATTATGTGAAATATCAACAATACGAACTTCGGGTAGTTCATTGTAAATAGCCCCTTTTATGGCAGCTACACTATGATCTTTATTCCCCAAGTCTGAGGTTAATGTAATAATAGACATTTCTAAATACTTTTATTGAAATTTCAAATTTAACTAAAGTTTTACTGTTTTTTAAAGAAAACCATCGTTAAAAAAATGCCTTAAAAATTGATTTTATGTGAAAAAATCTTATTTTAATAGAAGAGTCGAATTAAGTGTTTTTATATGTACCAACTTTATAGAGTGATTTCAATGATTACTACATCATATTTAATTATGAAT
>CAYYNF010000032.1:0-15219 GCA_964472695.1 uncultured Flavobacteriaceae bacterium | reverse complement strand
TAGTCACACTCTTTAACTTTGTTCTTACAAAAGCAGGTCCTTTTCCTGGTTTAACATGTAAAAACTCAACAATTTTATATATGTCATGATTATACTTTATGCATAATCCATTTCTAATATCACTTGTACTTGCCATTT
The DNA here is from genome assembly GCA_964472695.1 of uncultured Flavobacteriaceae bacterium. Taxonomy (GTDB): domain Bacteria; phylum Bacteroidota; class Bacteroidia; order Flavobacteriales; family Flavobacteriaceae; genus Aquimarina. The sequence goes on along the minus strand of CAYYNF010000032.1, from coordinate 15,081 downwards.
TTATTTATTTTATTTTTGAAAATACCCTTTCATTATACCACGTTGAGAATTTCTGACAAACAAGAGAATTTCATCTCTTTCAGAACTTGCCCCCATTTCTGCTTCAATAATAGCACATGCCTGTGTATTATTATAATTTTTTTGAAAGAAAATTCGATAAATATCCTGAATTTCTTTGATCTTTTCAGGAGAGAATCCCCTTCTTCTGAGTCCAATAGAATTAATTCCAACATAAGACATCGGCTCTCTTGCAGCTTTCACAAAAGGTGGTACATCTTTACGAACAAGTGTTCCTCCTGTTACAAAGGCATGATTTCCAACAGTACAAAACTGATGAATTGCTGTCATTCCTGCAATTACCACATGATCTCCAATAGTAACGTGTCCTGCCAAAGTACTATTATTAGAAAATGTACAATGATTTCCAACTTTGCAATCATGAGCTATATGACTATATGCCATGATCCAACAATCACTACCTATCTCAGTTTTCATACGGTCGGTAGTCCCTCTATTAACGGTTACATACTCTCTAATTGTAGTATTATCACCGATAATAGTAAGTGTATCCTCATCATTAAACTTCTTATCCTGTGGTGCTCCCGAAATTACAGCTCCAGGAAAAATACTACAATTTTTCCCTATTCGAGCACCTTCCATAATAGTTACATTGGACCCTATCCAAGTTCCTTCTCCGATAACCACGTTATTGTGAATAGTAGTAAAAGGCTCTACGACTACATTTTTGGCTATTTTAGCCCCTGGGTGAATGTAAGCTAAAGGTTGATTCATAATATATTAATAAGTAAGTAACTATTTATTTTTTGTTTTTACAATTTGTGCCATCAACTCTGCTTCTGATACTAATTTATTATTAGCATAAGCTCTTCCGTGCATATGACAAATCCCTCTACGAATAGGACTTAGGAGTTCTAGATAGAAAATTAACGTATCCCCTGGTACTACTTGTTGTTTAAACTTAACATTATCTATTTTCATAAAGAAAGTCAGATAATTCTCAGGATCTGGAACAGTACTTAACACTAAAATACCACCTGCCTGAGCCATTGCTTCTACCTGAAGAACACCTGGCATAACAGGAGCTCCTGGGAAATGCCCTTGAAAGAAAGGTTCATTCATAGTTACATTTTTCATACCTACAACATGACTATCCGACATTTCAATAATACGATCTAATAACAAGAAAGGGAAACGATGAGGTAGCTTATCCATAATCTGATTTACATCCATCAATGGCTTCTCTGAAAGATCATATTTAGGTACAAAATTGCGTTTTTCTTTTCGAATTCTATTTGCCATAATCTTAGCGAACTCTGTATTAACAAAGTGCCCTGGCTTAGTAGCTATCACACGCCCCCTTATACGTGTACCTATTAGAGCTAAATCTCCTAATACATCTAATAATTTATGACGTGCAGCCTCATTAGGGTAATGCAATGTTAAGTTATCTAAAACACCATTAGGTTTTACCGAAACAGAATCCTTATTGAAAGCCTTTTTAAGACGCTCCATAGTCTCTGGCTTTAATTCTTTATCGACATATACAATGGCATTATTAAGATCTCCTCCTTTAATCAGACCATGCTCTAATAACGTTTCTAACTCGTGTAAAAAGCTAAAGGTTCTTGCATTGGCAATTTGATCTTTGAAATCAGAAAGGGTTTGTAAATAGGCGTTTTGAGTTCCTAATACTTTTGTCCCAAAATCGACCATAGTTGTTACCTGATACTCATCAGATGGCAACACTAAAATTTCGCTTCCTGTCTCTTCATCTTTATAAGAAATTGGCTCTGTAACAATATACTCTTCAACATCTGCATCTTGTTCCTCTAAACCAGCCTTCAACAAAGCTTCTACAAAGAATTTACTAGAACCATCCATTATAGGTAACTCTGGTGCATCAATTTCTATAAGGATATTATCAATCCCCAAACCTACACAAGCAGCCAAAACATGTTCAGGGGTATTTATAACAACACCATTATGTTCAAAATTTGTACCTCTTTGAGTGCTTGTAACAAACTTTGCTAGTGCTGAAATAGTAGGTTTATCTTCAAGGTCTACTCTTTTAAACTGATACCCATGATCTACAGGAGCTGGCTTAAAAGTTAACTGAACCTTATTACCCGTATGAAGACCTACACCTGTTAAACTGACTTCTTGTTTAATAGTACTCTGTTTCAAAACTTATATATTTTTTATGGTTTTTTCTATGGCATTTACTCTATTTACTATTTTAGGTAAATTTTTAAAATGCACATAAGATCTATTATATTCACTATAACCAATAGACGGAGAGCCTTGTAAGACTTCATCATCTTTAATATTACGACCAATACCTGACTGAGCCTGAATACGTACACGATCTCCTATCTTAAGATGTCCAGCTATTCCTACTTGCCCACCAATCATACAATGCTTTCCTATTTTTGAAGAACCTGCTACTCCTGATTGAGCAGCAATAACCGTATACTCATCAATCTCTACGTTGTGAGCTATTTGCACTTGATTATCCAGCTTAACCCCCTGCCTAATAATTGTAGATCCTAAAGTGGCTCTATCTATTGTAGTTGAAGCTCCTATTTCTACATCATTTTCAATAACAACATTACCTGTCTGCGGAACTTTCTTATAAGTACCATCTTTTTGCGGAGCAAAACCGAAACCATCAGAACCTACAATAGCTCCACTATGAATAATACAATTATCACCAATAATAGAGTCGGAATAAACTTTAGCTCCTGCATAAATTAACACACCATCACCAATAACTACATTTTCGCCTATATATACATTAGGAAATAATTTAACATCATCTCCCACTTTAGCTCCTTCAGAAATATAAGTAAATGCTCCTACATAAATATTATCACCATAACTAGCCTTATCAGAAATAAAACTAGGTTGCTCGATTCCTACTTTATTTAACTTTACCAAATTATAATATTCTAATAACTGGGAAAAAGCCTGATAAGCATCAACAACACTAATGAGCGTTGCCTCAATAGGCTTATCAGCTACAAAATCATTATTTACAATGACTATAGATGCTTTAGTTTTATAAATATAGTTGGTGTACTTAGGGTTTGCTAAAAAGGTTAAACTTCCTTGTTCTCCCTCCTCGATCTTACTTAACTTATCTACTAAGACTTCAGAATCCCCTTCAATAGTCCCCTCTAAAATCTCTGCTATTTGGTTTGCTGTAAATTTCATAACAGCAAAAATATAAAAATTACTGAGTGATATTACTTTGATAAGGGAGAAAATCGAATATTGTAATGATTAGCGTCAATTCTAAAATAATGTATATTACAGCTAAAAGTAAGTCTTTCAAACACATATTAGTAAAGTCACTACATTAAGTTGTTATTTTTGATTTTGCACAAATAGAATTGTTTCTTTCTTATAGAAGAAATAAATTTTAGGGATGGCTATATAACCATCCCTAAAATTTATTTTGCACTAGGAAGGAAAAGAAATGACTTATTACAACATCTTAACTTTTCAGCTACTATTATATAGCAACACAACTGTTAAGCAGGGTATAAATCTATCTACTCCAAACACAAGATATCAGTATTTGAGACACCTAAAAAAACAGGTATCCCCTAATACTATTTATAAACCCTTTTAAAAAGTTTATCCAACGTATTATATAGACGTTTCTCTAGTTTATGATAATGTCCATCAGAACCAAACATCAACTCAACATCTTTAAGCAGCTGATCTTTTTGCGACTTATCCATTCGATTTAACTTAACATAATTTCGAATTTTATTAATACCTATCACATCTGATGACTCATCTTGAATCATTTGATGTATTTCGTGATATTTTTTCCTACCTACTTTACTGATTGCAAATTCTCGTTCTTCAGGCAATTGTATATTATCTGCAAAAGAACAATAGATAAATAGATAAGCTTTAAAGTCTTCATAAGACCAATCTTCTACTTTTGTCTCCATTTCTAAAAGGGATTGTGGTGTTAGTAATTATATAAGATAGACGCTATTTTGTTCATCAAAAACAACTTCTATAGTATTATGTGATGATGTAGATAAAGAAACCCCTTTAAAATCTGCTTTAATAGGGAATTTTTTGTGATTCCTATTTACAAGAACAGTCGTTTTTAATTTTTTGAGTGGCGTACCTAAAAAATGCTGTACTGCGTATATTAATGTAGAGCCTGTATTTAATACATCATCAGCAACAACTACACTTTTATTTTTATACACATCACTATCAATATCTATTGATACCGAATTTAAGGGCTGTTGCTTATTAATTTTTATTTGAGCTAACTGAACATCAATCGGAGAAACTTCCTGAAGTACATCACTAATTTTAGTTGCAAAAATATAACCATTACCTTCAACTCCAGCTATAATAATTTCTTTTTCATCAACAAAAGTTTCGTAAATCTGATAAGAAATTCTCCTAATACGATGCTCTATTTGAATATGATCTAAAATAATATCTTTTGTCATAATTTATTCTTCTTCATTTTTATTTGCAAGAAAAGCATTGTTAGACCAATTATCAATATCTCGACGATCTTTTTTAGTAGGTCTACCCTGCCCTTTTTTACGATAATACTCCTGAGAACTTTGTATCTCCTTTAAACGATCAAAAGCTTCTTTTGGTGTTTTATCTATGCGGTATTGATCAACAAGCTTAGCTCCTACACGACTTTTAGGTAAATCTGTCACTTCAATCTGATAATTGATATGATTTTTTCTAATTTCGATCTTATCCGTAGGGAACACATCTCTTGAAGCCTTTACAACAAGTCCTCCTACTTTGACTTTACCTTGTTTAACTGCAGCAGTGGCTATACTTCTAGTCTTAAACAGACGAATACACCATAGGTACTTATCAATACGCATAAACTATAATTAAATATACAAATTTATAACAACTCTTAAATTTATGAATCTTAGCTTTTATCGGTCTAATGCTTAAAAAGAACTAAAAACTAGATCTAAATTAGCTCAACACTACCATAAAAACTACAACATCTAAAAGGAAATATGTAAACATTAAGCTAAGACGAAATGAATGCTATTCACAAACCATTAATATACCAAAAGTACAATAAAATTGTATCTTAGTGGGCAAATTTTACATAATGAAAAGTTCCTTTAATAATTTATTTTTAATATTCTGTGTTGGCTTACTATCTCAATCATGTGCTAACGATGACGATCAGGAGTTTATTGAACCAGAAGTTACAACAACCCGATCAGAGCAAGCTACCATAGATGATGCTATACTCAAAGAGTTTATGGACTTACACACCTATAATGATCTAGATTTTGAACAAGACCCAAGTCTTACTGACCAAGACCTAAAAATAGTACCTATTACAGATTTAAACGAAAGTATAAATTCATCGGGAACTCCGTTGTCAGAGCATTTTCATAAAGAAGAACACACCCTTAGCTATGAAGACGAAAGTGGAAACTGGATAACACAAAACCTCTATGTATTTCCTTTAAGAAGAGATGAAACTGACACTCCTAGTAAAGGGAAAGGTTCACAAGTTATCAATAAGGTAAGCTCAGTACAAATGACCTACAAGGAGTATTTGATTTACGTTAATGAAGGTGATGAAGGTGAAAACGAGTTATACTTATCACAAACGGCAAGAGACTCCTCGGCTACGATACAGCATAATACAATTTCTGATTACACTATAGGGTTTAACCAAACCACAACCCTATTCTCAGGAGGGACTACCTATTCTGGAGCCAGTCAAAACTGCGAAATTTTTGGAACTAACCCTACTACAGGAAGTACTGAAACCAATGAAGATTTTGGAATAGGGTTTTGTATTATACCTTCAGGCTTAGCTTACTTCGATACTACTATCTACCAAAATAACAATATAGACAATGACAATGATGGAGATGCAAGCGATATAGAAAGTGAAGACTCACAAAAATATGCCAACTTCATATACACATTCTCAATTTACGATGCTACTGACCAAGATCTTGATAACGATGGCATACCTTCATCTGAGGAAGGTACAAACAGCTCTCCAGCTTTAGGAATGAATAATATCAATATTGACACAAATACTTATACTATTGATGACCTACTTCCTGTAGATACTGACAATGATGGAATATATGATTACTTAGATACAGATGATGATAACGACGGTGTATTAACACGTAACGAGATCGAACTCTCTGACCAAGATCCTAACGTAGATAGTGATTGCGATGGAGTATCAGGGAACGATGAAGACTACCAACCGATATACCCTGAGAACAGTGACACTCCCTACCATTTAGACGCAAGTCAAGAGTACAAAAGCTAATATTTCTACAACAAAAATTATACACTAAAAAATGCCTTTGTTCGCAATATGAACAAAGGCATTTTTTTACAAAATTGTGTAAATAGTGAACGAAATCTAAATTAAACATTGCACTATTCAACGATAGTTGGCGTAGATCTAGAGTATGAGAAGCCTCCTCCAGAACCTCCATCACCATTCCTACTACCATTATCCCAAGAAATAAAGGTTAATGATAAATACACATCTTCTTCTAAAAGGTGCACTACAAAACTTTTACCTGCGATAGCTCTTAAACTACCCGATACCTCCTTAAAAGTTCCGAAGGTTAAAGCATCCTGTACCCCTAAATCCTCTACACTCCCTAATGCCCATTCAGTTCCCGTTGGAGTGGTTCGTGCGTCATCAACCTTAGTCTCAACAGCAGCATTAAACAAAATATCCCCGGTTTCTGATGACCTTGTAAGCCACACATTATCCGTAATACGATCTTGATTAACCTCTAAATTTGCATCAGTAGCTGTTTCCTTTGTAAAAGTAATACTCTCACCTGACCAAACTGTAAACTCATCATCAGTATTATCATCAGTAACAATCGTAGTTTCCTCAACTGGCTCCTCTTCTATACATGATGTCGCTAGTGTTAAACATAGCACACCAGACAATACCCCTAATTTTAAAATATTTTTTTTCATCGTTATAGTTTCATTTAAATAATTGTAGACTGCCCTAAATACATATTTTCAATATTGAAATCTGTAAGTTCAGGGTTTTCGATGTAATCTGCAATAAAATCACCTAACTTAGATGTTGACAAAGGGTTCTGTGAGTTTAAATCTAGCGTTAACAAATTTAATTCAGTTGCTTTCTCTACAGCCCTTCTAATTACAGACGCTTCTTTTGAGAGTCCAAAATGCTGAAGCATCATAGCTGCTGAAAGTATTGAACCAATAGGATTCGCAATCCCCTTTTTCTTAGCCTCGTTGTAAGAACCATGCGTAGGCTCAAAAAGACTATACTTTTCACCAATAGATGCCGAAGCCATAATTCCTTTTGACCCTGTAAGTGCGGCTGCTTCTTCTGAAAGGAAATCACCTATTAGATTAGCAGTAAGAATTACATCAAAGCTCTTAGGTTGCATAATTATTTTTGAGGCTGCCTGATCCACATACATATACTCCACTTTGATATCTGGATAACTTTTACTCATCTCCATCACTACTGACCTCCACAATCTAGATGTTTCAAGTACATTAGCCTTATCCACCAGCGTAAGTTTCTTTTTACGTTGCTGTGCGGATTCAAAAGCATCTTTAGTAATACGTTGGATTTCATCTTGAGTATAAGTACAGCTATCAAAAGCCTCATTTTTTTCTTGATCAAAAGATTTTTTACCATAAAAAAGACCTCCTGTAAGCTCCCTGTAAATCAATACATTAACACCTCTAATCACCTCTGGTTTAAGTGGTGATTTATCTAATAAATAATTATATATTACTACAGGCCTAATATTAGCGTATAATCCAAGAGATTTACGTAGCTCTAACAAACCTTGCTCTGGATATATAGTAGTTGTAGGGTTATTATCAAAATACGGATCACCAATAGCTCCAAATAATACTGTATCACAGGACTTACATATTTTCAAAGTCTCATCTGGCAGTGATTTCCCTTCTCGATTTATAGCAGTCACACCAATACTGGCATTATGAAATTCAAAATCATGATTAAAATAATCTCCTATTGCCATAAGTGCCTTAACAGCTTGTGCAGTAACTTCAGGACCAATTCCATCCCCCCCTAATACAGCTATATTTATTTTCATAAGTATTATTGATAGTTTAGATTTATAATGTACTAAATAAAATCCAAGGATAAACTAAATTTAACACCTATTCGATCTTAAATTCCAATGTTCTTAAAGTAATATCTTGATGAGTACTAATGGTAACAACATGATGCTCTTTGGGTATTAAATTAGCAACACGTTCACTCCATTCTATGAAAATAAAATCTCCAGTGTACAGATACTCCTCGAAACCAATACCATAAGCCTCTTCTTCGTTATTTATACGATAGAAATCAAAATGATATATCAAATTCTTGTCCCCTTCATATTCATTAACCAAAGCAAAACTAGGACTCGAAACAGCATCTGGTTCAACACCTAAATATTTACACAAAGCTTTAATAAGTGTCGTTTTCCCTGCTCCCATATTACCATTAAAGAGTAGTATTTTATGAACACTCTTAGAAATAATAAGTTTAGCTATTTCATCAATTCCTGTTAGATCGTAGGTTACTGTCATATTTGGGGTATTAATAGATTGATTCTACTTAGGCTCTAATACTACAAAAGGAATAATCATCTCTTCCAATGAAATTCCTCCGTGCTGATATGTATCTCGATAATAACTAACGTAATGATTATAATTATTAGGATACGCAAAAAAGTACTCCTCGGTTGCAAATATAAATGAACTACTCATATTGATACTCGGTAAATGTATAGCTTTTGGATCACCAAAGGCCAATACATCTTTTTTATTATATGTAAGGCTTTTCCCTGTTTTATAACGTAAGTTAAGACTTGTTTCCTTATTCCCAATTACCTTTGATGGCTTTTTGACATTAATAGTCCCATGATCTGTAGTGATAATAAGTTTAAAACCTAAGCTATGAGCACGTTGTATAATCTCAAATAAAGGTGAGTTTTTAAACCAACTTAACGTGAGAGACCTATATGCTTTATCGTTAGAAGCCAATTCTTTTATAACCTCAAGTTCTGTCTTAGCATGTGACAACATATCTACGAAATTATAAACCACAACCGTAAGATCATTTTCCTTACATTGATTGAAGTTTTCTGCTAATTGTTTTCCGGACTTTTCATTAGTAATTTTATAATAATCACATTTTATATCAGAATTTAATCTTTTAAGCTGTGCTTCCAAAAAATCCTTCTCATGCATATTTTTCCCCCCCTCATCTACATCATTAAGCCACCACTCAGGGTGCTTTTTTTCCATTTCCAAAGGCATAAGTCCTGAAAATATCGCATTACGGGCATATTGTGTTGCTGTAGGTAAAATACTATAATAAGGTGTTTCCTCTAGAGTTTTATAATACTGATTTACTATAGGTTCAAAAACTCTCCATTGATCATACCTAAGATTGTCAATTACTACTAATAATGTAGAAACTTCTGAAGTCACATTTGGTAACACCCATTCACGCATAATACGATGTGAAAGCATAGGAGCATCAGGCACACCATCGAACCAGTCACGATAATTTTTAGAAATAAACTTACAAAATTGAGTATTAGCTTCTTTTTTTTGTGTTTCAAGAATCTCAAACATTCCTTGATCCTCAATAGTCGAAAGCTCTATCTCCCAATAAATAAGTCGTTGATACATTTCAACCCACTCTTCATAAGTGTTAATCATAGCCAAATCCATAGCTATTTTACGAAACTCTTGTTGATAGTTTGATGTTGTTTTTTCTGAAATCAAACGTGAATGATCCAAATTCTTCTTTAAGGATAATAAAATCTGACTCGGATTCACAGGCTTTATTAAATAATCCGAAATTTTACTCCCGATAGCCTCCTCCATTATATACTCTTCTTCACTTTTCGTAATCATAACAACAGGTATTCGAGCTTCCTTCTCTTTAATCTCTGTTAAAGTCTCCAAACCTGTTAACCCTGGCATATTTTCATCAAGGAACACAACATCAAATTTAGACTCATTGATCGCCTGTAAAGCCTCTGCCCCACTCTTACAAGTAGTTACCTTATAACCTTTCTTCTCTAAAAATAAAATATGTGGTTTCAATAAGTCGATTTCATCATCAACCCATAGTATTTTTATATCTGTCATCTATTTTAATGGTTTAAATTTTAGTATATTGTAATGTATTGCTGTTACAGAATAAGTAAAACTTAGGAACTATTATATAATTTAATCAAGCTTATATTACTTAAATACACCAACTGTAAACAACTATTCAATTCATGTTTGTATTGTACTAATATCGTTAATGTATATTTGTTATTTAATTAAAAATTAATTTTTTTTGACAAAAAGGAATAAATTAAAAATATTGAATGACCCTATTTACGGGTTTGTTTCTATGCCTAATGAGTTTATATTCGACCTCATTGAACACCAGTATTTTCAACGTTTGCGTAGAATTACACAAATGGGAATGTCTCACCTAGTATACCCTGGTGCTCACCACACACGTTTCCACCACGCTATAGGCTGTATGCACCTTATGAAAACCACAATTGATGTATTGCGTCGCAAACGAGTACCTATTTCACAAAAAGAAGAAGAAGCACTATTAATTGCAATATTATTACACGATATAGGTCATGGCCCTTTCTCACATGCGATGGAACACAGTATCGTCAACGAAGTAAGTCATGAAGAGATTTCATTATTGTTTATGAAACGCCTCAACGAAGAGTTCAAAGGAAAACTTAGCATGGCTATTGAAATATTCCAAGGCAACTACAGCAGGAAATTCATGCATCAATTAATTTCTAGTCAACTAGACATGGATCGTATGGACTACCTTAAGAGGGATAGTTTTTATACTGGTGTTTACGAAGGAAATATAAATAGTGAACGGCTAATATCCATGTTAAATGTTCAAAATGACCAATTAGTTATTGAACAAAAAGGTATTTATTCCGTTGAAAAACTTTTAATTTCTAGAAGACTTATGTACTGGCAAGTATATTTACACAAAACGAGTATCGTTGCAGAAAATATACTAACCAATATACTACGCCGTGCAAAGTATCTTACTCAACAAGGAGAGGAAGTATCTAGCGGAAAAGCACTAATGTATTTCATAAAAAACTATGTTACTAAAGAGGAATTTTCCAACGAGATACTAGATATCTTTTCAAAATTAGACGATTACGATATTATGTCGTCAGTAAAAGAATGGTCAAACCACCATGATTTTGTACTTAGAAAGCTATGCAACATGCTACTTAACAGACATTTACTAAAAATAGAAATCAGCAAAATGCCCTTCAACACAAACTATGTACTCACACAAAAACACGTAGCAATGCTTACATATGGTATCAGTATAGAAGAAGCCGATTATTTTGTATTCACAGGAATGATAAGTAACCAAGCCTACAACAAAGAATACCAAAATATAAATGTTTTAGACAAAGGTCGAAATACTAGAGATATCAGCGAAGCCAGTGACCACTATAACTTAGAAGCACTTTCCATGAAAGTAACCAAACATTTTATGTGTAGTTTAAAACTATAAAAAACTTTTCTGACTTAATTTATAATACGCACAGCACAATCAACCATGAATACTGGCATTTTTATTTAGAGTTTTCATAATATCCGCTTCGTAATCTAAAAGTTGCCTCCACTTTAAATTAACTTCTTTCTCTTCTCCGTATTTTCTAGCAAATTTAATAAACATGGTGTAATGATTAGCTTCACTAACCATCAGGTCTTTATAAAATTTTGCCAACTTAGGATCTTCTAACTCATTTGAAAGCAACTTAAAACGCTCACAACTTCTCGCCTCAATTAACCCCGCATAAAGTAAACGGTGCACAAGTTGCGTAGTACGACTACCTCCTTTAGGAAAAAATTTAAGTAAACGTAATACATATTCATCCTTACGATCTCTTCCTAAAGAAAGTCCTTTTTCTAATAATATTTTATGTACTAATGAAAAATGACTCATTTCCTCTTTCACTAACTTCGTCATTTCTTCGACAAGTTCAGTATACTCAGGAAAACTATTAATAAGGGAAATTGCAGTTGAAGCTGCTTTCAACTCACAAAAGGCATGATCAATTAAAATCTCTTCTATATTTTTTTCTGCAATATTAACCCATCTAGGGTCTGTTGGTAATTGAAGTCCTAACATATATTTATAAATCTAAATCTAACTTATTACGAAATACTTCCAATAAAGGATTAATTTCTTTCAGTTTATTATATTTTTCCTGAGGTGTAAAAACATGTTTTGTTGCTGCTTTCTCATTTACCTTAATATCCAGATTAATACTATAGTTATTCAGTGTCTCTTTCAAAAATTTCAACAACTCCGAACTAAAAGAAATAATATCTATTTTGATCGTTTCACTAGGCACAATAAGTTCTAAAATAAATCCACTTTTCAACAAAGGCTTATTCATTGTAATAATCGAACCTATGATATGCTCCCCTTTTTTATTCATTCGTTTACCAAACTCAAACCATTCTTTATTGAGTTGCTCCTGTGTAAAGTTATTTTTAGGTAATTTATCAGGATCATCCGTATCAATAATCTTTTTACGATTTTTTTCAAAATCTCGTTTTTGTTGGATACTTTTTAACGATAAAGCAGAACCTCGCCTCCTCTCCAAAAGAGGCTTAGATACAGTCTCTTGATCCGCTGCTATACTTATATCAGTAATTGAAGATTGAACTTCAGATACTTTTTCTTCTTGATTATTTTTTGAAGCTATTTCTTTTCTAAAAAAATCAGGAGCTATTATAGAGCTACTTTTTTTTTTTCAGAGTCTGCAGTAATTGACGCTATTTTCATCAAACATAATTCAATTAATAGGCGTTGATTTTTACTTGACCTATACTTTAAATCACAATCATTAGCAAGGTCAATTCCTTTTATCAAAAAATGTTCATCAGCAACTTTAGTCTGTTCGTAATATTGCTCTTTTATATTTTTACTTACTTCAAGCAAGTGAATAGTTTGTGTATTTTTACAAACTAACAAATCCCTAAAATGAGAAGCTAATCCTGCTATAAAATGATGAGGATCAAACCCCTTTGCTATAATCTCATTCAGAGATAACATTAGTTCAGGAATGTTATTTTTTAATATTAAGTCCGTTACTAAAAAGTACGTTTCATAATCTAGAACACTAAGGTTCTCTGAAACAGCTTTCCTTGTTAGGTTGTTACCACAATAACTGACTACTCGATCAAAAACAGACAAGGCATCACGCATCGCACCATCTGCTTTTTGAGCAATAATTTGCAAAGCATCCTCATCAGCAACAATACCTTCTGTTTTACATATTTCAACTAGATGTTGTTTCGTATCACTAACAGTTATCCTTCTAAAATCAAATATTTGACACCTAGACAATATCGTGGGTATAATTTTATGTTTCTCAGTAGTTGCTAATATAAAAATGGCATGTTGAGGGGGTTCTTCTAAAGTTTTCAAGAAAGCATTAAAAGCTGCTGTGGAAAGCATATGTACCTCATCGATAATATAAACCTTATATTTACCTGTTTGTGGAGGAATACGCACTTGCTCCGTAAGACTACGAATATCATCTACAGAATTGTTCGATGCAGCATCAAGTTCAAATACATTAAAAGCAAAGTCTTCACGATGGTCTGTATTTTCATTACTATTAATGGTACGTGCTAAAATACGTGCACAACTTGTTTTCCCTACACCTCTAGGACCTGTAAACAACAAAGCTTGTGCAAGATGATTATTTTTTATCGCATTTAGCAATGTATTGGTAATAGCCTGCTGACCTACTACATCTTCAAAATGCTTAGGGCGATATTTTCGAGCTGATACTATAAATTGTTCCATAATACAGGTTCAAAAATACAAATCACTAGGGGGATACTAAACTTTATTGAAGTTTTTTTTGAAGTTAATAATTACTTAATCAATCCATTCAACCTTTCATATCGTCGCTGGTAGTAATTTAACTGTATACTATCGAAACGAGTAGGTTTATTTTCTTGTTGCAAAAACCTTATTCTCCTTCCAATTCTAAACCTTTCGAGCTGATTATTTAACCTATTTACGGCAGTAGATTGACATTTCCTTTCTCGCTTTAGATCTTGCCATCTTGAAACAGGCAAACTTTTAAGGTTTTCAATTACAATAAACTTTACATACAAACCTATAAGGATACTAATTCCTCCCCCCACAATAGTACTTACAAGTAACGAAACAAGGTTTCTCTGCATATCACTCAGTGCCAAAATAGAGTCGATCAATGTAGATGAAGTTCCTAAAGTAATAGAAATACCAATAATATTCCCTATCGTATCGAATAATTTATTTTGCCTCATTTTATGAGCAGTAATAACTTTTAAGTCAGCTTTCAAATAATCTTGAGCATCTTCTAATGCTTGCAATAAACCTTGAGGGGTCTCATCTAGACTTATTTGCCAACCATCATTCCTTTCATTAAAATCAGAAGCAATTTTTTGCAACTCTATTTTCTCTATGATTTCTCTATCTGAATTCATCTGAATTTAAGGATAAAATAATTTTATAATATATAAGTTAGGTCACTCCTTATTACATCCGAGCACGAAACTACATCTAAATATTATCAGCTATAATTAGTAAGTTTCCTATAAAGTTAATTATTTAAAACCTTTTTTTTCGATCAATTAAGTGTACACGTATATTTATAATATAAAGTCATTATAAAATTAAGTTAGTGAAGATCTCAAACCTACCACATACTACTTCAACGGCATCTTATAGTAACCCAAAACTATTTTTTCACCTAAAACACACACATTACCTCTTTATTTAAAAAAATCATATTACCTTTGACCTAGCGAGTCGCCTTATCGATCTTAAACTTTTATTAAGATAGGAAAGTCTGGACACCATAGTATAGTATAGCGGGTAACTCCCGTCTACTCTTTTTAGAGTAAGGACAAGTGCAGCAGAAAGGATGTACAGGTAATGCTGTAGTGAAA
>CAYYNF010000031.1:0-15377 GCA_964472695.1 uncultured Flavobacteriaceae bacterium | reverse complement strand
ACAAAAAATTAATAGTTATATGCTTCTAGATGAAAAATCGATTAAAGCACTTGTTACCCTTACACTGTAGAGGATCAGATTGCAATTATCTATGCAGGTTCTAAGAACTTACTTAAAAAGGTTCCTGTAGATAAAGTAAAAGAATTCGAAGCAGATTACATACAATTGTTAAATGTTAAGCATAGAGGTACTCTAGATACGCTTAAGAAAGGTAAATTAACAGATGAAGTAATCGATACTTTAGTAGCGACTGCGAAAGAGGTTTCTGCTAAATACGAATAAAATTAGTCGTTAGTATTTGAGTACTGAGTATTGAGAAAATCAATACTCAATACTTGATACTTAATACTCAATACTAATAAAAGATGGCAAATTTAAAAGAACTTAGAAGTAGAATAAAATCAGTATCGTCGACAATGCAGATTACCAGTGCCATGAAAATGGTATCGGCTGCAAAATTGAGTAAAGCACAAGATGCAATACAAGCGATGCGTCCTTATTCTGAAAAGTTAACTGAACTTTTACAAAGCTTGAGTGCTTCATTAGAAGGTGACCAGTCAAGTCCATATAGTGAGCAAAGAGAGATAGAAAACGTATTAATTGTTACTGTCTCTTCAAATAGAGGTTTAGCTGGAGCATTTAATTCTAATATCATTAAAGCTTCTAAAGCTTTAGCGACTGAAACTTATGCTGATAAAAAGGTAGACTTTATTACTCTTGGGAAGAAAGCTGACGATATTTTATCTAAAGAATATTCAGTAGTTGAAAATGATAATAGCATCTTCGATAATTTAACTTTCGATAATGCAGCAGAGATTGCTCAAAAGTTAATGAATCTTTTCACTGAAGGTACTTACGATAAAATTGTAATAGTCTATAATCAATTCGTAAATGCAGCTTCACAAATTGTTCAGAGAGAGCAATTCCTGCCTATTGTAGAGTCAGAAGAGCTTAATGACACTAGTGCTAGTTTGGATTATATCTTTGAACCATCTAAAGAAGAAATTGTAGAGGAGTTGATCCCTAAATCTTTGAAAGTACAGTTTTATAAGGCTTTACGCGATTCTTTTGCATCAGAGCATGGAGCACGTATGACAGCAATGCATAAAGCGACAGATAATGCTACTGAGTTAAGAGATGCGCTTAAGTTATCTTACAACAAGGCACGTCAGGCAGCTATTACAAATGAGATTCTTGAGATTGTTGGTGGTGCAGAAGCCCTGAATAATTAAGAGTAATTTTCTATATAAAACTAAAAGAGCTTCATATTTTATGAAGCTCTTTTGTTTTTTGTACTTTTTGAAGTCATTATATTTTATACCTGATATAATATCAATTGAAAAATATCATGATGCATATAAGTTGTTTCTTTTTACTTTCTAGTGCAAAATGATTCAACCTATTTATACCAGAAATACTAATTCAATTAGTATAATTTACTTTAATTAAGTTACTTATAGGAGATCTAGGTACGTGAATTAAGATAGTTTCATTAGTTTTGTATGAAAAAAGTAAATATGAATATTTCTGAAATCCTAAATTCTATTTCAAGAGGAAAATTTTCACAATTTTCATCTTCTGTATCCAGCTCTGATATAACTTTAACAGACTTGCATCATTTTTTCCATAAACCACTTTTAGAGGAAGATTACGTAGAGGACCATGTTAGGTTACACAATTTAGGAGGTGTTGTTTCTACTGATCAACAAGGTGATATGATTGTTACAAGACCTACAGATGTTGCTACTTTCTTATCAGAAACATTAGAATCTTTCTTTGGATATATAGAGAGTAGAGGTTCTCGTGTTATTAGTGGTACGCAGAATGAAGAAACAGCTAGTCTAGATTTCCAATCTTTTATTAATCCTCAAATGTCATATAAGCAAATAATTGACTCAGAAAATCTTGATCAGCAAGTAGAGAATAAGATAAAGTCTTGTATTGATAATTTAAGAAGGGGTATTATGAAGGGGAGAGTTTTACCTGTTGAAGATCATGATTTACAAGAAAGGTTGGATCGTAATGAGATTACTCAGGAGCAAGCCAACTTGGAAAGACAAGTTATAGAACATAAGCTAGAGAATTTTATTAAGGAGATGGATGCTATTGATGAAAAAGAGCATTTAGATTCTTTCAGTACAACTAATAGTCATATTTATTTGGCACAGCGTGTAGCTGTTCTTATAGATTGCTTGTATCATATTGAAAATGAATTGTACACGGTCGGTGAATCTAAGAAACAATTATCTATAAGTGAATTAGAGCAAAAGTTTCAAGAGACGAAAGATGCTTTCTTTGAAGAAGAACAAGAAGAAAGAACTGAACAACATCAGTCAAATAATGGAATTATTCAGGTATTAAATGATTTAGGGTTAGATACCCGTCTACCTTTTGTACAGGCTGGTATACTTATTTTCGGTATGAAATCTTACGGACAGAAAAGACAAGATTTTATAGAGCTTGTAAGGAAAACTTGTAGGCATTGTGCAACTAAGATAAAAGCTACCTCTAATTCTACTGCATATAGTCAAACTCCGCCTTTACCTAGGGAGCGTCGTGAGGATGAATCTAAAAGAAGGAGGGTAGAGAAACTAAGAACTAGATTACCTAAAGCTTCGAAAAGATTCTGTTAGAGGTACCTTATACGAAATTTTCATCCCATAATTAGTGTTATTTTCATCAGAAACTACCAAGCCGAGGATTATCTTTAGCTTAGTAGTTTCTAATGAAGTACGCTACTTCACATAAGTGATATTATACCAATTGGTATTACTTAAAGTCTTTTGGAAAGAAACATTTTTCAGTGTGTCCATAGCCTACTACGCCCCATTGCTCTGTTTCAAACCTAATTGCTACTACTCCCGATGTAGGTAAGTTGCTTATAGCACGATCTCCTAGTTTGTTAACTAGATCGGTAAATGCTGTATTATGTCCAAAGATAAGTACTGAGTTATAGGTGTCAGGTATTTGTTTGATAAAATCATAGACGTATCTATAGTCAAACTCATATAAAGTACTTTCATATGATATTTCGGAAAGATTTATATTTAGTTCTTCACATATAATACGTGCTGTAGTTGCGGCTCTATTAGCAGTACTACTATATATTTTATCAATATTAATGTTTTGCTTAGCAAGTATTTTTCCAATCAAATCAGCATCGTTAAATCCTCTCGTATTTAGAGGCCTATCATGGTCTTGAAGATTGTGGTTCCAGGATGATTTTGCGTGACGTATAAGGTATAGTGTTTTCATATATTTTTATAGTTTACCCGAACAGATAGCTTACCACATCTTCGATACGGGCTACCTTGAGTACTTGAATATCCTTGTTTTTTGTACTTAGCTTAGAGTATTTAGAAATCATAATTGTTTCGAATCCTAGTTTCTCAGCCTCTGAAATTCTTTGTTCCGTTCTGCTAATCGGTCTAACTTCTCCTGTAAGTCCTATTTCAGCAGCAAAACATATATTATTAGATAGTGGGATATCTTCATTAGAAGAGAGAATTGCTGCGACTACAGCTAAATCAATTGCAGGATCATCTACGCTGATTCCTCCAGTTATATTAAGAAATACGTCTTTAGCTCCTAGTCTAAATCCAGCACGTTTTTCGAGTACTGCGAGTAACATGTTAAGTCGTTTCGATGCATACCCTGTAGTGCTACGTTGTGGAGTTCCGTACACAGCTGTGCTCACAAGTGCTTGAATCTCGATCATTAGTGGACGCATTCCTTCAATAGTTGAAGCAATAGCAGTTCCGCTAAGTTGCTCTTCTTTTTTGGAAAGGAGTAATTCACTAGGGTTATTCACTTCTTTTAGTCCATGAGACTGCATTTCATATATTCCTAATTCGGAGGTCGAACCAAAACGATTTTTATTACTACGTAGAATACGGTATACAAAGTTACGATCTCCTTCAAATTGAAGAACAGTATCAACCATGTGTTCCAATATTTTAGGACCTGCAATAGTTCCATCTTTGGTAATATGTCCTATTAGTAGTACTGGAGTATTGCTTTCTTTTGCAAATTTCATTAATTCAGAAGTACACTCTCTAATCTGAGAAATACTTCCAGGGCTACTTTCTACGTAGTCAGTGTGTAGCGTTTGGATAGAGTCTATAACAAGTACATCGGGTTTAAGGAGTGCGACTTGTTTAAAAATATTTTGAGTTTTGGTTTCCGTTAAGATAAGGCAGTTATCCATTTTATTATGGATACGTTCTGCACGCATTTTGATCTGTTTTTGACTTTCTTCTCCCGAGACGTATAATGTCTTATAAGGTAAATAGAGTGCAATTTGTAGTAGCAATGTACTTTTTCCTATACCTGGTTCACCTCCTAGTAAGGTCAAAGAACCTGGTACAAGTCCTCCTCCTAACACTCTATTGAATTCGTTGTTATTAGTGTCGAATCTGAAGTCTGAGCTAGTATCAATTTCTGAAATTTTCAACGGAGTATTATTTACTCTTGGTTTATCTTTGGATACTTGCCAAGCTTTCTTTTCTTCTTTTTGGACAACCTCTTCTTCGATGGTATTCCATTTTTTACAACTAGTACATTGTCCTTGCCATTTAGAAAATTGTGTGCCACAATTCTGGCAGAAGAATGTTGTTTTCGATTTTGACATACCAGCTATGAAAATATTTTTAAATTTGCATTTATTTCAAATAAATGTATATATTTATTATTAATTAGTTATCTTTTCATTATAATTAAGTAATAATAATTTTTTTTGAAAAGAATTATTATTATTCAATTCTATACTAGATATCTAGTATTTAATTTTTGATTTTTTTGTGTTTTTGTTTTTTCTGCTCAAAACTTTAATTAAAGTTTTGAGCAGTTTTCTTTATTAGAATCCCATTTCTATACGTACCCTTTCAAGCGTTTTGTTTGCTATATCTTTTGCTTTTTTAGCACCTATCTGAAGTCGACTTTCAATTTCTTTTGGATTTTCTACATAGAAATTAAATTCTTTTCTTTCATTTTCAAAACGTTTCAATATACATTCGTATAAGGCTTGTTTAGCATGTCCGTATCCGAAGTTTCCTCCTAAATAATTTTTACGTAGGTTTTCTACCTCATCATCACTAGCCAGTAGTTTGTAAAGTGTAAATACATTACAAGTATCAGGGTTTTTTGGCTCTTCTAGTGGAGTACTATCTGTAGCAATTCCCATTATTTGTTTACGTAGTTTCTTTTCTGGTAAAAAGATATTGATTGTATTCCCTTTTGATTTACTCATTTTTCCACCATCTGTTCCAGGAACATACATTGTATTTTCTTGAGTTTGTGCTTCAGGTAATACGAAAATCTCTTTTTTGATTTGTGCATGAATACGAGCAGCTACATCACGTGTCATTTCCAGATGTTGTAATTGATCCTTTCCTACTGGTACAATATCAGCATCATATAGTAATATGTCAGCTGCCATTAGCATAGGGTATGTAAATAACCCAGCATTAACATCAGAAAGTCTGTCTGCTTTGTCCTTGAAAGAATGAGCAAGTGTAAGGCGTTGATAAGGAAAATAGCAACTTAGATACCAGTTTAGCTCTGTTACTTGTGGAATATCACTTTGTCTGTAAAACACGGATTTGTTAATATCTAAACCACAAGCCAACCAAGCAGCCGCAGTGTGTAGAGTGTTTTCTCTTAATTGTTTAGATTCTTTTATTTGTGTAAGTGAGTGCATGTCTGCAATAAACAGATATGAGGTATTATCGGGTTGATTAGCCATTTCAATAGCAGGTAATATAGCTCCTAGTATATTACCCAAATGAGGAACACCTGTACTTTGTACTCCTGTAAGTATTCTTGCCATATTGGTATTTTTTTAAACAAATATATTGATACAATCTATACACTTTACCTAACGATTTTGATTTCTCGTCAATTCATTTAAAAGATAAAGTTAACTGTTTTTATATTAGTGTGTTATTGGGAATTTTTGGTCAAAATTTAGTCCTGTATGTAAATAACTTTAATTATTTTTCTACGTCGATACAAGAAATAGATTTTTAATATTCCTTTGTTTGTATATCGTAAAAGTTATGTTTTCTTTATATTATATTCATGTAATACACTTAGTTTATATATGAGAAAGCTATTTTATATCGTATGGCGTAGTTGGTTTTATTTTGTTACTGCTACTAGTCTTTTGGTATTTTCTCCTATTTTTCTAGTCACTCTAATAAAGCAAAGTTGGTATGCTACCTTTTTTTATTTTGCTCGTATCTGGGCACTGGTAATTTTATGCTTTTCAGGATTTATACCTATTCTAGATAAAGGTTGTTTTAAAGACAAGGGACAGAGTTTCCTGTTTGTTGCAAATCATACCTCTATGATTGACGTTATGTTGATGCTCTATAGTGTGAAAAATCCTTTTGTTTTTGTGGGAAAAAAGGAACTTGTAAAAATGCCTGTTTTTGGATTTTTCTATAGGAAAACGTGTATTCTTGTGGATCGTAGTGATATTGAAAGTAGAAAAGCTGTTTTTCAGCAAGCACAAGATAAGATCAAACAAGGCTTTAGTATTTGTATTTTTCCTGAGGGTAGTGTAACTTATGAGGATACTTTGTTAGCTCCTTTTAAGAGTGGTGCTTTTCGTATTGCTATAGAGCATCAGCTTCCTATTGTTCCTCTCGTATTTCCAGACAATAAAAAGAGGTTCTCTTATACATTCTTTAGTGGAAGACCTGGAATAGTTCGAAGTATTATTTTAGATACTGTTTTGGTTGAAAATTTCAGTTCAGAAGATAAAGGAGTACTAACAAAACAGGTGCGTCAAAAAATTTATAATAAACTAGTTACTGAGAACGCTATCTGATTCTCATAAAAGTCTACCGGTTAAATAAACATAAAGATCAATAATAATAAGTTATTGATCTTTATGCTAACATTACCTTTTTATCTAGTATTAGGTATTTTTTTTTAAAAGCATTAAATATAGTTGTAATGACATTATAGTTTCTGGATTAAAGCTTTTAATAATATAATCATATTAGGTTCAGCTTTTTCTGCCATTGCGACAATATCATTAATATCTACAGGTTTCAAATCATCGGGATTACATTCATCAGTTAGTACAGAAAGTGCACCTACTTTTAGGTTTAAATGATTTGCTACAATCACTTCAGGTACGGTACTCATTCCTACAGCATCAGCACCTATAATTTTTAAATATCTATATTCGGCTTTTGTCTCGAGCTGTGGGCCTATTACAGAAGCATATACGCCCTGGTGCAGTTTGATTTTTTCAGTATCTGCAATCTGTTTTAGCTTCTTAATAATTTCAGTATCGTATGGAGTACTCATATCTACAAAACGAGTACCCAACTTATCGACTCCTTTAAATGCGAGTGGTGAGCCTGGTTGTAAATTGATATGATCGTCTATTAGCATAATTTCCCCTTTCTTAAAACCAAGATTAATTGCTCCTGATGCATTAGATACTAATAAGGTGTGAACTCCCAATTCTTTCATGATACGTACAGGAAAAGTGATATCTTGTAAACTATATCCTTCATACAAGTGGAAACGCCCTTGCATTACTACAGCTTTTTTCCCTTCGATAGTACCATAAATAAGTTTTCCCTTATGGAATTCTACAGTAGCTGTAGGAAAGTTTGGAATGTGATTATAACTTACTTCTAATGGACCCTCAATATGCTCAACAAGTTTACCTAGACCTGTACCTAAAATAATTCCTATTTCAGGGGCTTCAAATCCTTTCTCTTTTAAATATTCTGTGGTTTCTTCTATTGTATTAATCATGTTAATTTATTTTGATAATGTATTATAACCTATACGAGTGAGTTTTAGAACAAGAATATCGTCAGCTATATTCTATCTATAAAATAGTATATACACAAGATCTTTATTTGTAAACCCAGTTAAATATATCAATGTTTTTAAGATCTTCTAAATAGTCGATATCATTTCTAGTCTCTAATTTTTCTAATTTGTTGTTTTTCAAGTCGGTTAATGTGTTTTCTAACACAGAATTTGTTCCCCATGCTTTGTTCTGAAATACTTTATATAAAGGTTTATTCATTCCTAGTAGGTAGTATCCTCCATCTTTTGCAGGACCTATAACTATCTCATTATTATCTAGCTTTTTAAAAGCACTATTGATATCCTCTGTATTGATATCGTACATGTCACTACCAATAATAATAATTTGGTCATAATTTTCTAAAAAAGCCTCTTCAAAAGCTGATTGCATACGCATACCTAAATTATCATTATCCAATTGCAATCTTTTGTCGTAAATGGTATCAGACCATAAGTCTTGTTTATCGATAAAGTTAGAATAATATATACGTTTGTCCGAAGCGACTTGTTCAGTGATTTTTTGCGTATGCTTTAGCAAAATTTCATATACTTTTAGGGCATTCTCCTTTCCTATATCTACAGCTAATCGAGATTTCACTTTTCCTAATTCAGGATTTCGGACAAATATTAGTAGTAACTTTTTACTCATAAACTGATGAAATATTTTTTTAAAGGTAACATTTTAAATATTAATAAGCTTATGATAGTAGGGAGGTTAGCTTCTAAATTGTTATATGTTTTATAAGACATATTTGAAGTATTATTTTATAGAAAGAGATAATCTTTCAAATGTAAATTAAGTTTATGTGTTTTTAATCGTGTTTTTTAAGTCTTTTGTCTGTTTTAAAAGTGTTTTGTTAACTAAATATGTATAATTTATCTCTTTTAATCGTTACTTATAAACTTAATATCTAAGTAAAATTTATCAACCAAATTATTATCGTATGTCAATATGTAACACTTCGGGGATTGAACCTTATGTGCCTTCGACAAATATGCCATGGAATATTAAGCGGGTAAAACATTTATACCGACGTGCAGGTTTTGGGGCAAATTATGCCACGATACAAGAAGCCTTGACCAAAACGCCACAGGAGGTCGTTGATGCTTTAGTTGATGAAGCTTTAGTAAAGACTCCTCTTGAGGATCCAGGTTGGGGATATTGGGATAGAGACGATCTAAATGAAAACACAGAGGAAGGAGCTGTAAAATTTATAGGTATTTCTTTTTTATTTTTAAAAAATGCTTTTTACGATAACATACGTAATGATGACTTATTCGGAAGGATGATGATGTTTTGGTCAAATCATTTTGTTACCGAAGCAGATCTTATACACTCCCCTTCCTATTTGTATCAGCAGTATATTATGAGACAAAAATATTCTTTAGGGAATTTTAAAGATTTTGTACATGCTGTAGGAATTGACCCTTGTATGTTGATGTATCTTAATGGTTTTGAGAATAAAGCAGGAATTCCTAATGAGAATTATGCTCGTGAACTCTATGAATTATTTACGTTAGGAGTAGATAATGGGTATACCGAAATGGATATTGAGGAAACTGCTCGTGCACTAACGGGGTATAATAGAAGGCTTTCTTACTGGGGGGATATTGTATTTAATACAGCTACGTTTGATAGTGAAGACAAGACTATTTTTGGACAGACAGGGAATTGGGGGTATGACGATGTCGTAAATATTTTATTTGAACAGAAAGCAGATCGTATTGCTAACTATATCTGTACAAAATTCTATAAGGAATTCATTTCCTCTAATATTGATGAGACGATTGTTGCACAATTAGCTCAAACTTTTGTAGAAAATAATTTCGAGATTGCTCCTGTACTGAGACAATTATTTAAAAGTGAACATTTTTTTAATGATGATAGTATAGGGGTAATTATAAAAAGCCCCATGGACTTGATTATCCAATATCAAAAAGAATTGGATATTATTCCTCCTAGTGATGGAACTAATGATCTTAATAGGAGAGCACTACTAATGGGGTACTATCTTGATATGGATGTCCTCAATCCTCCGAATGTAGCGGGATGGCCAGGGGATGAGTTCTGGCTTAACTCTGTAACAATTCCTGAACGTTGGTTACGTATGAATCATGCCTTGATATTTCGAGATGATAACGTATTCGCCAACTTCGCAAAAGCCTTATTTCCTGACGACAACACTCCAGTAGATATTGTCGCCAAAGGAATATTTGATTTTATACTTACAGATGAATTATATTTTATTGATGAGTATGATGAGGTAATAAATACGTTCAAAGATGGTGTGCCAGCAAGTTATTTTATAGATGGTACTTGGGATATGAATTATGAAGGTCTTGATAAACAAGTGCATAATCTATTAAAATATATTATTGAATTACCAGAGTTTCAGTTAAAATGAAAGGTAATTCATTTTGTTTGAGAAAAGTATAAAATTAATGTAACGAAAATATTAGAGTTTAATTGTTTTCCTAATTGTGGGGAATATAAACTGCTTAGCTATATCAAAAGCTAAAATATAATTATAACTATTTCTAAAATAAAAAGATATGTCAATATGTAATACCTCAGGGATTCAACCTTATGTGCCTTCCGCAGATATGCCATGGAATGCCAAACGAGTGAAACATTTATATAGACGTGCTGGTTTTGGGGCGTCTTATGCTATGATACAGGATGCACTCAGTAAAACGCCACAGGAGGTTGTTGATGCTTTAGTTGATGAAGCTTTGGAGAAAACACCTTTTGAAGATCCAGGTTGGGGTTATTGGAATCGACAGGATTTCACGGATAATTTTGAAGGAAATGAGTTAGCCGATACACGTCAGATAATGGAGTATGCTTTTTTTGATAGTATGCGTACTGAAAATCTATATGCACGAATGACAATGTTTTGGTCAAATCATTTTGTTACTGAAGAGAATTTGCTCAAAGATCCTCCTTACTTATATCAGCAATATATTATGCGTCAGACTCATTGTGTAGGGAATTTTAAGGATTTTGTATATGCCGTAGGGTTAGATCCTTCCATGTTAATGTACCTGAACGGTTTTCAAAATAAAGCAGGAATTCCTAATGAAAATTACGCTCGTGAACTATATGAGTTATTCACCTTAGGGGTAGATAATGGTTATACTGAAACAGATATTGAAGAAACGGCAAAAGCACTAACAGGTTATAATAAAAGACCTGACCTCTGGGGGCCTATTACTTTCAATGAAGCTACTTTCGATGATGGAGAGAAAACAATTTTTGGACAGACAGGAAATTGGGGGTATGATGATGTGATAAATATTCTATTTGCACAAAAAGCCACTTTCATAGCCAATTACATTTGTACAAAATTCTATAAAGAATTTATTTCTAAGGATATAGATGAAACGATTGTTTCAGCATTAGCACAAACATTTGTAGATCATGATTTTGAAATAGCACCAGTATTACGTCAATTGTTCAAAAGTGAACATTTCTTTAATGATTATAGTATAGGGGTAATTGTCAAAAGTCCGGTAGATATGATTATTCAGTATCAAAAGGAGTTGAGTATTATTGCAGCTACTGAGAGTAACTCTTTAAATAGAAGAGCTTATTTGATTAGCAGTTACTTAGATATGAGAGTGTTTGACCCTCCAAATGTGGCTGGTTGGCCAGGGGATGAGTTTTGGCTTAACTCTGTAACAATTCCTGAGCGTTGGCTACGTATGAATCATGTTTTAGCACATAGAGCAGAAAATGTATTTGCCAATTTTGCAAGGACTTTATTTTCAGATGTAAATACCTCGGCAGATGTTGTTGCTAAAGGAATATTAGATTTTATCCTCACAGATGAATTATATTTTACAGATGAGTATGATGAGGTAATAAATACTTTTAAGGATGGTGTGCCAGCAAGTTATTTTGTAGACGGAACCTGGGATATGAACTATGCAGGACTTGATAAACAAGTTCTTAATTTGCTCAGGTATATTATCGAATTACCTGAATTTCAACTAAAATAAGACAAATTAAAATGAAAAATATACATCACTGTAACGGCGAAGCTCATAAAAAATGGAATAGACGTTCTTTCTTACAGGCTCTTGGTTTCTCTAGTTTAGGATCAATGGCATTAGGAAGTTCTAGTGTAAGTTATGCAGGAAATAGCTTATTGTCTTCAGCAATTAGTGCCACCGAAAATGATAACATATTATTAATTGTTAGGTTATTTGGAGGAAATGATGGATTGAATACTATCGTACCCCTTAATCAATATGATTTATATGCTAATTATCGTCCAACCTTAAGACATGAGGAGTCTAATTTATGGACTCTTAATGATGATTATGCGATGCCTAATTTTATGAATGGATTAGAGTCTATGTGGGGAGATGGTGCTATGAAAGTAGTTAATAGTGTGGGGTACGACTCTCAATCGCAGTCGCATTTTAAAGGAACTGAAATATGGTCAGCGGCTAAAGATGATAACTCAACTAATTCGGGGTGGCTCGGAAGGTATTTTCAGCATAAATATCCTGAATACATAGAAAATCCACCTGAAATACCTTCGGCAGTTCAAATTGGATCCAGAAAGAATATTACTTTCGATGGTGATGATGCAAAGTATAGTTTTTCTGTATCAGGTGTAAACGGCCTGCAAACGATCTTAAATACAGGGTTGTTGTATCAGATGGAGGGGCTTCCAGATTGTTCAAAAGGAAATAAATTACAATTTTTAAGAGGTATGTTTAATAGTACCTATAGCCATGCCGATACTATTTATCAGGCTTATAATGCTTCTTCTGATTACACAGGAGGCGTAGGGTACAATTTGTCTGATGCTGAAGATGATTTTGCAGCAACGCTTAGTGTTGTATCAAGATTAATAAAAGGAAACTTAGGGACTAAAGTATATACACTTACTATAAATGGTTTCGATACGCATTCTACTCAGGCAAATACCCATCAGGCACTTTTAACTTATCTAGCTGATGCTATCAACTATTTTTATGAAGATTTGAGGCAAGCAGGCTACGCAGATAAGGTAATGACTATGGTTGTATCAGAGTTCGGAAGACGTGTTCGTGAAAACGGTTCATTGGGTACTGATCATGGAATTGCAGGACCTATAATGTTTTTCGGAGATGCATTGGATGGGAATGGATTTATAGGAGAACATAGTAGCTTAGATGAAGATAAGTTGATGAGAAACCGAGATTTACAGTGGCATACAGATTTTAAACAAGTATACGCCACTGTTCTTAAGGATTGGTTAGGTGTTGATGAGACTATTGTCGATACGGTAGTCCTAGATAAGTCATATGAGGCATTGCCTATTTTTGAAGAGAAAACATTGTCTAATGAGAGCTTTATTAACAAGGTAAGCCCTTTTAGTACTACTACTTATTATGATGCAGATCATAATACTTATATAAAAATTAATAATAGGTTAACACAACACGTAGTAATTCAGTTATATGATTTAGGAGGAAGGCAACTTGGTGAAGTAGTTAATACTGTACTTCCTGCAGGTATGCATCAATTTGATATCAAGCGTAAGCTTAATATAGATTTAAGTAGAGGTTATTATATTTATAAGGTGATTTCAAATAGTTATCAAACAAGTAAGAAACTTATGATTGTTTAATTTAAGACTTATATGTGTCATCATATTTTTAAATTGGTATAACATTTTTATAGAAAACTTTCATCTATAACTCTTATTATATAACAATATGGTAGTAATAAAAAAGAGGCAATAATTAAATACTGCCTCTTTTTTATTTCAATAATATCAATTGGTATTAGAACGAAGAGAATAAACCATTAAGTAGTTCATCTACTTTTGTTTCTCTATCTGCATCTAACTTAGTTTTTAATTTGCTAAGTAACTCATGGTAGCGTTCTAGTACTACTTCTGTTGATGCCTTGTCTAACAATGTACGACTATCAGAGTTTGATTTTCCTAAATAGTATCTATAAAACTTTCCTTGGGTTTCTCTACCGTCTAATTTTCTATCAAAATTAACAGCTATACCTGCAGTTTGCTCAATTCCTATATGGGTCATATCGTTTTCGCTTACGCTTACTTTACCTGTTTGATGAGAAATAAGCTCTGCTAACTTAAATACTTCGACATATTTTTTATTCAGTAGACTCCAGTCTAATTGAGCAAAAGCACCTTGAAAACTAAGTAAAAGAAGTGCTGAGAAAATAAATTTTTTCATAATATAAAAATAAATTAGGTTTTGATAATTTTATAACTTTTAGATTAATAACCAAAGACTATGCCTAGTCGATAAATGAGGTTACAAAATAGTAATTTTTATAAAGAACACTACAAGATATAGTCTGAATTCTGATTTATGGATACAGAGTACCTGATACGAACGAACACTTCCGGTTATGTGTGATAAATTACTGTTATTTGTATGCTTTAAATCATTTTCAATTGGTGTGCAAAACGAGTTAGCATATTTACGCGAAATAGATAGCTGAAACTTATATTAAGAAAAGAATGTCTCGTAGTTTAAATACTACTGATTAATTCTATTTAAGGTTTTATCTAATATATTGATTTTTTTCAGCAGGTTTAATTTTGTAAACTAAGATGATTCAATTGGTATTAAGTACGGGCAAACCTAAAGTAGGCAAACGTCCATAAAAAAACCCATATTTATAAAAAATATGGGTTTTTCTGTAGGAGTCGCTTCTATTTATAGAGGAGACTTTTCAGCAAAAGTTTTAATTTCTGCTTTCATGTTTTGTAGGTAATCGATATCATCGAATCCGTTTAACATATTTCCTTTTTTATACCCATTGATGTCGAAACTTTCACTGTCATCAGTAGCTAATATAGTTACTTTTTGCTCAGGTAGGTTTACCTCAATTTCAGTGTTAGGGTTAGCTTCAATAGCAGCAAAAACTTTGTCAGCAAACTCAGCACTTACCTGTACAGGAAGTACACCAATATTTAAACAATTGTTTTTGAAAATATCAGCAAAGAAACTAGAGATTACACAACGGAATCCATAATCATAAACTGCCCAAGCGGCATGTTCACGAGATGATCCCGAACCGAAGTTTTTCCCACCTACTAATATCTTTCCAGAGTAAGTAGGGTTGTTTAATACGAAGTCTTCTTTTGGAGTGTCATCATTGTTATATCTCCAGTCACGGAAAAGGTTGTCTCCAAATCCCTTACGCTCAGTAGCTTTAAGGAAACGAGCAGGTATAATTTGATCCGTGTCCACATTCTCAATTGGTAATGGAACGGCTGTACTTTTTAAAATTTCAAACTTATCGTATGCCATTTTTTTATGTGATTTGCATTTTGCAAAATATATATGCTAAATGCTGGTTACAATTTTTGATTAAATTACTTCATTAGATCACGAGGATCTGTTACTTTTCCTGTTACAGCAGCAGCAGCAGCCATTAATGGAGAAGCTAGTAACGTTCTTGATCCAGGTCCTTGACGCCCTTCAAAGTTACGGTTACTAGTACTTACAGCTAATTTACCAGCAGGAATTTTATCATCATTCATTGCTAAACAAGC
>CAYYNF010000030.1:0-15723 GCA_964472695.1 uncultured Flavobacteriaceae bacterium | reverse complement strand
GTTTTAGGCTTTGCTATAAGTAAATACATAGCAAACAATAAAGATAAAAAGAAACTAAGCGAGGCTGACTTCAAAGCTAAAAAACTTCTGAAAGAGGCTCGAAAAGAAGCTGAATCTATAAAGAAAGAGAAAGTTCTTCAAGCAAAGGAAAAATTTATCGAGCTTAAAGCTGAGCACGAAAAAACGATTGCAGAGCGTAACAAGAAAATATCTGAATCAGAAAAAAGAACCAGAGATAAAGAGTCTAAAGTATCTAGTGAACTCTCAAAACAAAAGAAAGCATCTCAATCTTTAGAAAGCAAAGTTAAAAATAACGACTCTTTAAAAGAGAAACTAACAAACAAAAACGAACGTTTAGACGAGCTTATTTCCAAAAAAGTACAAGAGTTAGAAACGATTTCTGGTTTATCAGCCGAAGAAGCTAAGGCAGAACTCACTGAAACTATCAAAAGTAAAGCTAAAGCTGACGCACAATCCTTCATTCAAGAAAAAATTGAAGAGGCAAAACTTACAGCACAACAAGAAGCTAAAAAAATTATCATAAACAGTATTCAACGTATAGGTACAGAAGAAGCTATCGAAAACTGCGTGTCGGTATTCAATATCGAAAACGACGACATCAAAGGACGTATTATTGGACGCGAAGGTAGAAATATACGTGCTATAGAAGCTGCTACTGGCGTGGAAGTAATCGTAGATGATACACCAGAAGCAATTATACTTTCTTGTTTCGATTCTGTCCGTAGAGAAATCGCTAGACTTTCACTACACCGCCTTGTAACTGATGGACGTATTCACCCAGCACGTATTGAAGAAGTTGTTAAGAAAACAACTAAACAAGTAGAAGAAGAAATTATTGAAGTAGGTAAGCGTACTGTAATCGACTTAGGTATTCACGGACTACATCCTGAACTTATCAAGCTAGTAGGACGTATGAAATACCGTTCTTCTTATGGACAAAACTTATTACACCACTCTAGAGAAGTAGCTAAACTTTGTGGAGTAATGGCTGCCGAATTAGGGTTAAATGCCAAACTCGCTAAAAGAGCAGGACTATTACACGATATAGGAAAAGTACCTGAAACAGAAACTGAGATACCTCATGCTATCTTAGGAATGCAATGGGCTGAAAAATATGGCGAAAAAGCAGAAGTATGCAATGCTATTGGTGCACACCACGATGAAATAGAAATGACCTCATTACTATCACCTATCATTCAGGTATGTGATGCCATCAGCGGAGCAAGACCTGGAGCAAGACGCCAAGTTTTAGACTCATACATACAACGTCTAAAAGATTTAGAAGCTATTGCACTTAGCTTTAACGGTATCAAAAAAGCTTACGCAATTCAGGCCGGAAGAGAACTCCGTGTAATTGTAGAAAGTGACAAAGTATCTGATGACAATGCTGCATCACTATCTTTTGAGATTTCTCAAAAAATCCAAACTGATATGACATATCCTGGACAAGTAAAAATTACTGTCATTCGTGAAACTAGAGCTGTAAATATCGCTAAATAAGAATCCTGCTTCAACGTTCTCAAAAAAAACAGTTAACACTAAATAAAAAGAGATTCTACAAAGTAATTTTGTAGAATCTCTTTTTTTACCTAAACACTTACACAAAGTAAGATACATCACAGACAAAGCTCTATACAATACTAACTACTTTAACAACTTAGTATTCATAAGATGCACCTGCTGTTGCAATAACATAAGTTGATCTTCAATATCGCTACGAAATTCAGGAATACGATTACAGAACACCGCATTAACCAACCACATCTCACTAACCTGAGCTATGGGTAACTGAATATCGAAAGTAGCTTTATGATCTGCCTTTAAAATTAAATAATCATCCATAAAAGTGCATCTCCTAAAAATTATTTGCAAGTTAGATACACACACCACCAAACTTTGATGAGCAATACGCTTAATATCTGATTGTCTAACTTTACTCGCTATAACAATATCCCCAGGATAAAACCCTCTATCCTGACAAGTCATCTCAAGATTGACAACTTCAAAAGCTCGCTGTCCTTTTGTTTCTGTTATTGGAATATGTATAGTTGGCAAATTTTTCACATACACCTTATCAGTATAGCTCGAACAATATGTCATAAAATCTTTTTGTGACACATAAGTAATACCTTCCAATTGAGATGCATGAACTTTAGCACTTGATTTCATAAAATGATCCTGAAAATTAGCTAAGGAATTTACTGTCATCTCTTCTAATAGCAAATCATCTATAGATATACTAAAATGATTAGCTATTCGAATAATTGTATCGATTTTAGGTTCACTCCTTCCCTCTTCATAAGCTCCCAAAGTTCCTCTTTTTAAACCAAATATATCCGCAAATGCTTGCTGACTCAGTTGCTTTACTCCTCTAATTTTTTTGATATTTTTCCCTATAAATGACATTTTTAGCTAATTTTATTTGCAAAACATACACGAATCAACATATATTTGCCTAACAAAATTAGACAAACGTTAGTAAATTACCTAAAAAAATAGCATTAATTAAAAACCTTTGTACTATATTTTAATGATATTAATCATAATATCTATACAAATTAAGAAACTGTATAACTATGGAAAACCAGCAAACTTACTTCGACCTAGTAAAATCTTACGTACTAAGATTAAACATAGCTATCACATACGAAAATTCCGATGAAAATATCATCGTTATCAACTGCGAACGCAATGGTATCAATAATCTAATTTTAGGTATTGCCACTCCAATACTAATTATGGAACAACATATTTTTGATATCAAATCACCTAGTACTGAAATTTACATGGAGCTATTAAAAAAGAATAGAGATATAGTACATGGTGCATTTGTACTAGATGCAACAGGTCAGAAAGTAATTTTCAGAGATACCTTACAGGTTGAAAATTTAGACCTTAATGAATTTGAAGCTACCTTAAACTCATTAAGCCTAGTACTTAGCGAATATTCAGAACACATTATTAACTACTCAAAATAAAAAACAATGAACCTTCTTAAAAGATTATTCAAAATAGGAGAGGCAGAAGCTAACTCTGCATTAAACAAAATAGAAGACCCAATTAAATTAACTGAACAAGGAATTCGTGACCTTAAAAAAGACCTTGGAAAAAGCTTAGAATCTTTAGCTGAAATTAAAGGCATGGCGATTCGCTCTCAGAACGATTTAGCACAATACAGAGCTAAATCTGAGGACTACCAACAGAAAGCTATGCTCATCCTTAAAAAAGGACAAACAGGCGAGCTTGATAGCACCGAAGCTGACCGACTAGCAACTAAAGCTCTTGAAAAGAAAGAAGAAAATGACCAACAAGCACAACGTTGCGAAAGCGAATCCGAAAGATTTGATGTATCGGTAAAACAACTAGAAAAGAATATCGATGAAATCAAGAAAAACATAAGTCGTTGGGAAAATGAGTTACGCACACTTAAAGCAAGACATAAGGTTGCAAAAGCAACAAAAAACCTCAATAAACAGATGGCTAACATCGATAGCACAAGTACAGTTAGTATGCTAGAGCGTATGAAAGAAAAAGTAGCTCAAGACGAAGCTGTTGCCCAAGCCTATGGAGATGTAGCAAATGTACCTAAATCTATCGACGATGAGATCAATAAAGCAGCAAGTACAACATCAGGAAAAGCTAGTACTGATTTAGCTAAACTAAAAGAACAACTAGGAATTGATAAAAAGCCTACAAGCTAATCCTTACATAAAAGCTTAAAAACAAAAACAGGATAGAATTTAAAAAACTCTATCCTGTTCTTATTTTATATACACTCCTGACTAAGTAAGATTATTTAATTTACTCATTACAGATCGATTAAGCTGCTGTTCCGCATACTCCTTATTAACCTCTAAACTATTGACATCACTTTCAGGAAGCTCATACATAGCATCAGTAAGAATAGTTTCACATAATGACCTTAATCCACGTGCTCCTAACTTATACTCATCCGCCTTCTCTACAATATAATCCAAAGCCTCGTCAGTAATAGTAAACTGTATATCATCCATAGCAAACAAACGCTCATATTGTTTAATAATAGCATTTTTAGGCTCGGTAAGAATAGCTCTTAGTGTAGTAGAATCAAGAGGATTCATGTAACTAAGCACAGGCAAACGACCAATAATTTCAGGTATCAATCCAAAATCTTTTAAATCTCTTGGAATAATATACTGCAACAGGTTTTCCTGATCAATCACCTCTTCCTTTATAGAAGCACTAAATCCCATAGCCTGCATATTGAGGCGTTGTTGAATTTTACGCTCAATACCATCAAAAGCACCTCCTGCAATAAATAAGATATTTTCAGTGTTAACCTCTATAAACTTTTGATCTGGATGCTTTCTCCCTCCTTTTGGAGGTACATTAACTACTGTACCTTCCAACAACTTAAGTAAAGCCTGCTGAACTCCTTCCCCTGATACATCACGAGTAATACTAGGGTTATCACTCTTACGAGCTATTTTATCAATCTCATCAATAAAAACGATACCACGCTCAGCTTTATCAACATTATAATCGGCTGCTGCCAAAAGCTTAGTAAGAATTGTTTCTACATCTTCACCAACATACCCTGCCTCTGTAAGCACTGTAGCATCTACAATTACAATTGGAACATTAAGCATTTTAGCAATAGTTTTTGCTATTAACGTTTTCCCTGTTCCTGTCTGCCCAACTAAAACAATATTACTTTTTTGGATTTCAACATCATCCTGATCAGTCTGCTGCAAGAGTCTCTTATAGTGATTATATACTGCCACCGAGATCACTTTCTTAGTAAAATCCTGTCCAATAATATAAGTATCCAAGAAAGTCTTAATTGCCTTTGGCTTACTTAATTGCAACTCTCTTTCGAGCTCTATGGATTCACTTTCTCTACCTTCTTCAGCTACTATTCCGTAGGCTTGTTCAATACACCTATCACAGATGTGCGCATCTAATCCAGCTATTAATAAGCTAGTTTCCGACTTTTTTCGACCACAAAATGAACACTCTAAATCGTCTTTCGCCATTCGTTGTTTTTATAATAAAATTAAGATCTTTTCAATACCTCATCGATCATTCCGTACTCTTTTGCTTTTTCAGCTTTCATCCAATAGTCACGATCACTATCCTCATATACTTTTTCAAAAGGCTGTCCAGAATGCGTAGCGATGATATTGTAAAGTTCGTCTTTTAAAGTTAAAATTTCTCTTGCTGTTATTTCAATATCACTTGCTTGCCCTTGAGCACCTCCTAATGGCTGGTGAATCATCACTCTACTATGTGGTAATGCTGATCTTTTTCCTTTTTCACCAGCACAAAGCAATACAGCCCCCATAGATGCTGCCATTCCTGTACATATGGTTGCTACATCAGGTTTTATAAACTGCATAGTATCGTAAATACCTAACCCAGCATACACACTACCTCCTGGGGAGTTAATATAGATTTGGATATCTTTTTTAGCATCAACACTTTCCAAGAATAATAGTTGTGCCTGAATAATGTTAGCGACTTGATCATTAATACCTGTACCTAAAAAAATGATACGATCCATCATCAACCTAGAAAACACATCAAAGATCGCCACATTCATTTGACGTTCTTCAATAATATTAGGAGTAAGCCCCATTGGGGTCATTGAGCTTATAATCTGTTGGTAGTAATTACTATTTATACCGTGATGCTGCGTAGCATACTTTTCAAATTCTTTTCCGAAATTCATATATGAAAGGGTTTAAATTTTGTTATCTAAAAAGGCGTAGGAGCCTTGTCCTACGCCTTAAATATAACTAATAAATTAATGCGAACAGAGTCGAATGCTTAGTTCTTATAAGCTTCTTCAATAAACTGCTCGAAACTAACTTCTTTCTCCGAAACTTTCACATTTTCTTTGAAGAATGCTAGCATCTTTTCACTTACTATTTGCTCAGAAAGACGTTGTACCTCTTCTTGGTTACTTAGTACACGATTTGTAATTTCAAGAACTTCTTCTTCGCTTGGGTTAGCGTTTCCGAACTGAGCCATTTGTGCTTTGATAAGCTCCTTAGCTCTATCCTGAAGATCAACATAAGACACCTCAAGGTTATTATCTTTAAATATTTTCCCTTCAATTAATTGGTAACGAAGCCCTTTCTCACTTTTTTCATACTCAGCATTAGCTTCTTCTTCTGTAAGAGGCTTTTCTCCTGCAACACGCAACCATTTCTTTAAGAACTCAGCTGGCAAATCAAACTTAGTATTCTCTACTACGTTATCAGTTACTTTGTTTAAGAAATTTTGAGCAGCATGTTGTTCAAATTGCTTCTCAGCGTCTTCTTTGATTTTTTCTTTAAGCTCAGTAACTGTTTTCACTTCACCTTCACCAAACAACTTATCAAATAACTCCTGATCAAGTTCAGCTAAAATACGCTCGTTTACTTCATTAATTGTAAAGTTAACATCGAAGTTAGCTTCATCTTTATCTTCCTGTGCTATACCTACTAAGTTTACTAAGAACTGATTATTCTCAAATAACTCCTGAGTATTCACCGTAACCACGTCGTTTACCTTAGCTCCTAAAAACAACTTTTGAGCAGCTTCTGATAATTCAGTAAATTCAAGACTAGCGTCCTTTTCAATTTCATTTTCAGCATTCTCAAATTTACCAGCAATCACATACCCCTCTGCTACAACCTCAGCACTCTGTAAACTTCCGTACTGCTTTTGAATAGAAGCTACTTGGTCATCTATCATTTTTTCTGTAGCAACAATTTTATATTGAGTTACCTCTTCTTCGAGGTTAACTTCAAATTCTGGAGCTAAACCAATCTCGAATTCAAAATTAAAGTTATCTGCACTCCAGTCTACCTCAGTACCTTCTTTTGGAAGTGGCTGCCCTAATAAAT
Source organism: uncultured Flavobacteriaceae bacterium (assembly GCA_964472695.1). Classification (GTDB taxonomy): domain Bacteria; phylum Bacteroidota; class Bacteroidia; order Flavobacteriales; family Flavobacteriaceae; genus Aquimarina. Next base: position 8,830 of record CAYYNF010000030.1, on the reverse strand, counting down.
CTAATTTTTCCTCTTTGATATAGTTATTTAAGGTTTCCTGAAGAAGTTTATTTACCTCTTCAACCATAACAGCTTGCCCATACTGCTTTTTAATCATTCCCATAGGAATGTTTCCTTTCCTGAACCCAGGTACATCAGCGTTCTTACGGTAATCTTTTAAGACTTTTTCTACACGACCTGCGTAATCATCCTTGTCGATACCAACTGTTAAAACTGCATTTAAATTATCAATTTCCTGCTTAGAAATATTCATATCAATTATCTTTAATCTATGTAAAAGTGTACGCAAAAATAGGTTATTTTTAGTCTTTTACCAATTTTTAATTTAGAGTCAACTCAGAAAACAAAAGGAATCTAAAATTTAGACCAATCAAAACAAAGTAGAACCTATTTTTGAAATAGTTTTTTATTCAACTTTTTTAATGTCTTCACTTTATCTTTTGAATTTACCAATAATGAAATATTATTATCACTTCCTCCATAAGAAACCATACGAATTGGCACTTTCTTTAAAGCTTTAAAGATTTTATTTACTTTTTTATCCTTAATAACAGACTCCCCTACAATACATACTATAGTTTGATCTGTATCCACTATTACCTCATTAGCATAGTTATTCAATTCATTTATAATCTGATCAAGGTATTTATTATTATCAATAGTTAATGAAATAGCCACTTCAGAAGTAGTAATCATATCTATCGAAGTTTCGTATCTATCAAAAATTTCAAAAATAGATTTTAAATAACCGTGTGCCATAAGCATACGATTCGATTTAATTTTTATAGCTGTAATACCATCTTTCGCTGAAATCGCCTTAAGCCCTTTCTTACTCTTTTTATTAGAAATCACTGTTCCTTCCGCTTCAGGCTTAAAGGTATTTTTCAAATAAACAGGTATGTTTTTATCCAAAATTGGGGATACCGTTTGTGGGTGAAGAATTTTCGCCCCAAAATATGCTAATTCAGCAGCCTCATTGTAAGTCAACCTCGAAATAGGATAAGTCCCTTCCACAAAACGAGGGTCATTATTATGTAACCCATCAATATCTGTCCAAATTTGTACTTGCTTCGCATTTAATGCTCCTCCAATAATAGTCGCTGAATAATCACTCCCTCCTCTTTTTAAGGTAGTAATCTCTTTACTTTCATCACGACACACAAAACCTTGTGTAATATAAATATTAGCTGGCTTTTCCTGCATAATTGCCTCAAGCAACTCACCTACTTGCCCTACATTAGGTGCATCTACTTTATCAACACACATAAAATCTCTTGCATCCAACAACACATTATCTACTTCCTGTACCGTTAGAAAACTTGAAAAAATAAACGTTAATAAACGTTCACCCGCAGTAACAATTTTATCTGCCACCTGCTCTGAAAACTCAGAAGCACAAATAACCTCTAAATCTTTCAACTCCGCCACTACTCCATCAGTAGTAGTAGTAATTCCCGCTTCGTTCCCTTCTAATAAAGCTTCAACTACCGCAACATGCTTTTCTTTAAGCTGTGCAATACGTACAGCTACCTCTTCTGTGTTTTTTGCTTCTACGGCAGCTGAAAGTGCCACCAATTGATCGGTTACACCAGACATAGCTGAGCATACTACTACCTTTTTATCTTGATCAGAAGTAATAATTTGTTTTACTCTTCGTAAGTTTTCTATTGAACCTACTGACGTTCCTCCAAACTTTAATACTTTCATATCATTTTGTTTTCTTAAATAAAGGCGTAAAATTACATCATAACTAATATGATAGCAAATGGAAACACTACTATTTTAGTCTGAAAACCAAGAGAAACTGGCTATCAGTTTGAAAAAGACCTTGTGTATAAAAAAGTTTGTACCTAAATTTGCACAAAACAAGGGATAGATTTGACTGATTGCGACCCTTTAGAAAAATGCTAAAGCAGTGTAATATTCTTACCGCAATCACCATCTTATCTATTCCAAAAACTATTTACAGATGGCATATTTATTTACTTCAGAAAGTGTTTCAGAAGGACATCCTGATAAGATAGCAGATCAAATTAGTGATGCTTTAATCGATAATTTCTTAGCTTTTGATCCTGAATCAAAAGTAGCATGCGAAACTTTAGTAACTACAGGACAAGTAGTATTGGCTGGTGAAGTAAAATCATCTACTTACCTTGATGTTCAAAAAATTGCTCGTGAAACCATTAACCGTATCGGATACACTAAGGGGGAATATATGTTCGATGGTAACTCATGTGGGGTACTATCAGCTATTCACGAACAGAGTGACGATATTAGCCGTGGTGTAGATCGTGCTACCAAAGAAGAACAAGGGGCTGGTGACCAAGGAATGATGTTTGGGTATGCAACTACCGAGACTGAAAACTATATGCCATTAGCATTAGACCTATCTCACAAAATATTAATTGAACTAGGAAAACTAAGAAGAGAATCTAAGGATATTACCTATCTGAGACCCGACGCGAAAGCACAGGTAACTATAGAATATAGTGATGACAACACACCTCAGCGTATTGATGCTATCGTAGTATCAACACAACACGACGAGTTTGGAGATGACGAAACAATGCTTACTAAAATCCGTAAGGATATTGTGGACATTCTAATCCCTAGAGTAAAAAACAGTTTACCTGAAAATTTAGCCGCGTTATTTAACGATGATATCAAATACCACATTAACCCGACAGGAAAATTCGTAATTGGAGGACCTCATGGTGATGCTGGACTTACAGGAAGAAAAATTATTGTAGATACTTACGGAGGAAAAGGTGCTCATGGTGGTGGAGCATTCTCTGGAAAAGACCCTAGTAAAGTTGACCGTTCAGCAGCTTACGCCACACGCCATATTGCTAAAAACCTAGTAGCAGCAGGAATCGCTGATGAAGTACTTGTACAAGTATCTTATGCTATTGGTGTAGTAGAACCTATGGGAATTTTTGTAGATACCTACGGAACAAGTAAGGTTGATCTTACTGATGGACAAATTGCTGAAAAAGTAGGAGAAATCTTCGATATGAGGCCTGCTGCTATTGAAGCTCGTCTTAAATTAAGAGAGCCAATATATAGTGAAACAGCTGCCTATGGACATATGGGACGTAAGAATGAAATCGTCAGCAAAACCTTTACACAACCTAATGGTCAACAAATCACTAAGGAAGTAGAATTATTTACTTGGGAAAAACTTGACTACGTAGAGCAAGTAAAGACAGCTTTCGCTTAATTTTTACTACAGTTATTAAGCTAACTCAATCCCCCTTAAAACAGTATAGTTTTAAGGGGGATTTTTTCTCCAACTGTATTCTCTAGTAACCATTCATATCATGAGTACTCTAAAACCTCAACCAATACCTTTGATAATACGCTTACTTATTACCAAGTGAATTGTTGATAACCCTACCATGACTCCTTCCTGTAAAGTACTGATTTTAGTAAACACAAACTAAAATCACATAGTTTTCAACAAAATAATAACACTTCATCTGTGAATTAAAAGTGAATAAAAACCAACACATTAACATCATAACCAACAACATATTAGCATACCTTTACAAAGATAAATTCCTGTTTAAATGGGAAAGTATACAAATTGAATTAAAGAAATAACTATGCACATTGCTATTGCCGGAAATATAGGAGCAGGTAAAACAACACTTACCCAATTGTTAGCAAAACACTACAAATGGACCCCTTTGTACGAGGATGTATTAGAAAATCCTTACTTAGAAGATTTCTATAATTCAATGCAACGCTGGTCATTCAACTTACAAGTATACTTTCTAAACAGTCGTTTCCGTCAAATTTTAGACATTCGTTCATCTAAAAGAACCACAATTCAAGATCGTAGTATTTACGAAGACGCTCATATTTTTGCCCCTAACCTTCATCAAATGGGACTAATGACTAATAGAGATTACGAGAACTATCGCTCTCTATTCAACCTTATGGAACGTATGATCGAAGCTCCTGACCTTCTTATATATTTAAAAAGTAGTATCCCAAACCTGGTATCTCAAATTCATAAACGTGGACGAGAGTACGAAAGTAGTATCTCTATTGACTACCTGAGTAAACTCAATAATCACTATGACGAGTGGATCAAGAACTACAAGAAAGGAAAATTATTAATCATTAATGTAGATGACATCGACTTCGTTGATAACCCCGAAGATCTAGGTACAATTATCAATAAAATTGACGCTCAATTAAACGGACTCTTCTAACCCATTCTACTCCAAATAATAAAACATAACATCCTCCACATCACCTACCCCTAATCAACTCTAAAAAACCAAGGATCATCATAATTTTTAGCGATATTATAGTAGAAAAACATCTAAAAGATACATGAAATTTCTATTCACGCATTGTATTAAACTATTTTTACTAAAGTCGATGGATTTATAATCTGTATATTTGTCTATCGGAATAATACGAAACAGATTTATGGGACTATTAAAAAAAGATCCTTTTGGACAATATATTTTTATAAAAAAATGGTTGATTAGAGTCATAGGACCACTAACACACAGAAGATACAGAGGGTTTAATGAGTTAATGATTGAAGGTAGCGAAATTATAAAAAACCTACCTGACAATAACGTCTTGTTTGTCTCAAATCACCAGACTTATTTTGCAGATGTGGTTGCAATGTATCACGTTTTTAATGCTAGTTTGAGCGGACGTATTGACTCTATTAAAAACGTAGGGTATTTATGGCAACCAAAAATGAATATGTATTATGTGGCTGCAAAAGAAACTATGCGCTCAGGCTTTTTAGCACGTATTTTTTCTTATGTAGGAGCAATTACTGTAGAGCGTACTTGGCGAGAAGCTGGAAAAAATATTAATAGACAGGTAAAAATGAGTGATATTAGTAATATCAATACCGCTCTCAAAGATGGTTGGGTAATCACTTTTCCACAAGGTACAACAAAACCTTTTAAGCCTATCCGTAAAGGAACAGCACATATTATTAAGCAAAACAAACCTATTGTAGTTCCCATCGTCATAGATGGTTTCAGACGTTCATTTGATAAAAAAGGGATTCGCATAAAAAAACGCGGAATCCTTCAGTCATTTGTAATAAAAGAACCTCTGGAATTTGACTACGAGAATGAAAGTGTAGATAGTATTGTTGAGAAGCTAGAATATGCCATAGAGCAACACCCTTCTTTTTTAAAAGTAATTTCTAGAAAAGAACTCGAAGCTGAAGAAGCTCTTAATAAAACACGTCAATTTGAATATTAATAAGGGTTCGTCTTTATGAGGACGTCAGTAATTCTATTATTTATACTCTGTATCTCTTTTTGTGCATCTTATGCTCAAAAGGTTGCTCTATTGCATTATGAAGGAGGAGGTGATTGGTATAGTAATCCAAGTTCCTTACCTAATCTGATTAATTTTACAAATCAATATACCCGTACAGTTATTAACACTACCATAGAAGAGGTAAAACCTAGTAGTAGTGACTTATTTGATTACCCCTATATCTTTGCTACGGGACACGGAAATATTTTATTTAGTGATCGAGATATTCAAAACTTAAGAATATACCTATTATCAGGAGGCTTCCTTCACATAGATGATAATTATGGAATGACACCTTACGCTAAACGAGAGATAAAACGCCTATTTCCTGAAAAGGAATTAGTAATTTTAGGAACTGACCACAGTATCTTTAAAGAACCATTTCAATTTCCAGAAGGTTTACCTAAAATACACGAGCATGATGGAAAACAACCACAAGCTTTTGGATTATTTGAAGGAGACCGCTTAATACTATTACTTACTACTGAGTGTGATTTGGGTGATGGTTGGGAAGATAGAGAGGTTCATAATAATAGCGATGCTATACGAGAGAAAGCTCTAAAAATTGGAGCTAATATTCTTTATTATATATTTACTAAATAATGCAATTAGAACACCATAATACAACAACACTAGTTCATAACTTAGAAATAGTATTACTATGTGACAATATTACTTCACCTGCCAATATAGGAAGTTTATTTCGTATTGCTGATAGTTTTGGGGTATCTAGAATATTCTTTGCTGGATCGAAAATTGATGTATCAAGTTCCCGATTAAAGCGTACTGCCAGAGCAACACAAAATAAAGTGGCTTTTCAAGATACAGTTGATGCTTACTCATGTCTTAATAACCTCATTAATGAAGGTTTTACTTCTATTTCCTTAGAAATTACTGACAAAAGTACATCTATTAAGACTTTTACTAACAATAACAAAAGTGCAAAAATAGTTTTAATTATAGGTAACGAAAGTGCAGGTGTTTCTGATAAACTATTGGAAAAATGTGAACACCATGTACATATCAATATGTTTGGACAAAACTCGAGTATGAATGTTGTACAAGCTACAGCAATAAGCCTTTATGAATTAACGAAAAATAACTAACATGGAAAGTAAACAAATTGCTAATGGAATATTAAGGGCAATAGCAGTCACATTGGGAGTAGGCTTATTACTTATGTTTTTATACGCAATTCGCTCTGTACTACTACATATTCTTATAGGTGCTGCAATATCATTAATGGGACGTCCTTTGATCTTATTTATGACCCAAAAGTTTAAGTTTAAAAATAATTTGGCAGTAGTAATAACACTGATATTTTTTATACTAATATTAGTAGGTATCATAACACTTTTTGTCCCCCTACTCTTAGAGCAAGTTTATGCTATTGCAAAAATTGATGTCAACAAAATTAAAGATCATTTACAACGAATTGCATTAGAATTTAGTGTTTATTTTGATCTAGAAAGTGTTAGTCTTACAGAAATCTTAACAACTACAGAGGTTACTAAATTTCTTAGTTTTTCTTGGATTCCTAGTTTTTTAAATTCTGTTTTTGGAAGTTTAGGTAATTTTTTAATTAGTTTATTTTCTGTACTTTTTATTACTTTCTTCGCTCTAAAAGATAGCAACTTACTAGAAAAAAGCTTACTAGTTTTCGCCAAACACGAAGATGAAAATAAATTCATGAATGCTTTTAATAAAATCAAGGCTTTACTATCCAGGTATTTCTTAGGATTATTAATTCAGGTATTTATACTCTTCACTATGTACTCTATACTCTTTTTTGTATTGGATATCAAAAGCCCTTTTGCTTTAGCATTAATAGCAGGATTACTTAATTTAATACCTTACGTAGGTCCACTTATTAGCTTTGTAATTATGTTGGCTGTAGCGGTAACATCTAACTTAGATATGAATTTTTCGGAAGTTATTTTACCGAAACTAACATGGTTAATGATTGGTCATATAAGTATCCAATTAGTAGATAACTTTTTTAGTCAACCTATTATTTTTGGAAATAGTGTACGCTCACATCCTCTAGAGATTTTCCTCTCTATTTCTATTATGGGAATATTGTTTGGAATACCAGGACTTATAGCTGCTGTTCCTTTCTATACAGCAATTAAAGTAATTTCCAAAGAATTTTTATCAGAGTACAAGATTGTAAAATCATTAACCAAAGAAATTTAGTCTTTTTTGAATATTTATTTATCTAGCCCAGAGGTTCGTGCATATTTAGAACAAATTATACATCAATCACCTGATGAACTTGTACTAAAAAAAAGTCCTTTTGACAATGTGACTTCAAAAGAGTTGGCACAACAATTAGCTGGCTTGCAAAAAGCACGGGTTAAACTTCCTTTGTGGTACAAAACGGAAGGTATTTTATTCCCCCCTACACTAAATTTAGAACAAACTTCTTCTTCCTTAGCGGCAATATACAAAAGTAGCTTAGTCAGTGGTGAACGTTTGATCGATATTTCAGGAGGTTTAGGAATTGACACCTATTATTTTTCTAAGCAAGTTAAAGAAGTGATTCATGTAGAGATTAACCCCAGTTTACAACATTTAGCACAACATAACTTTAAACAACTTCAGGCTGATAATATTACAAGTGTTCAAGGAAATGGTGAAGAGGTATTAAAACAACACCAAGATCTTGACTGGTTATATGTAGACCCTTCCCGACGCCATGAAGTGAAGGGGAAAGTCTTTTTCTTGGAAGATTGTGAACCTTGTATTCCAACTATTCAAAAAGACTGTTTTAAAATAACTTCTCGTATTTTAGTAAAAACAGCTCCTATACTAGATATTACATCAGGATTACGTTCCTTACAAAATGTAAAAGAAATACATGTTGTAGCAATTAATAATGAGGTTAAAGAATTGCTATGGTATTTAGAAAAAGACTATGAAGCACCACACAATTTAATCGCTGTTAATATCCATAAAGGAACTGAACAAACTGTACGTTTGTCTAGTATTGAAGCTCAACAAGCTACACCTACTTTCAGACAAGTAGGAAAGTATTTATACGAACCTAATGCAAGCGTATTAAAACTAGGAATATTTAACTGGCTATCAAGTTTTTATCACCTAAAAAAACTACACACACATTCCCATCTATATACCTCTGACACTCTTGTTGAGTTCCCAGGAAAATGTTTTAAAATAGTTCAAGTAAAACCTTTTTCAAAGAAAAACATGAAACCTTACGTAGGTTTTGCTGCAAGTATTGTATCTCGAAATTTTAAAATAACCGCTAATGATTTGCGTAAGCGTTTTAAAATAAAAGAGTCAATAAGCACCTATTTATTCTTCACCACTGACATTACTAGTCAAGGAATTATTATAGAAGCAATACTCATGAGCTAGTCTCATTAAAAAATATAACTTTTTTAACTATAACCAACTGAATTATGATTCACACGACAAATAATAATTCAGTTAGTATTAGTTTGATATAATTTATAATGTAAAGAAAGGTCTTCTGGTCTGTTATAATTCCAATAAGACA
>CAYYNF010000029.1:0-15830 GCA_964472695.1 uncultured Flavobacteriaceae bacterium | reverse complement strand
GAAATTCCAAAAGTCTGCTTTTTTTATGGCTTATAAAAATCGTCGGGTAGAGTAGTATTTATTATAAGTGTTAATTTAAAGAGAATTTGGTTTTGCTTAAAAATCAAACTAATACACTTAAAGTCTTCGTTTTTATGTTATTTGTGTCTTATCAGTGTCTTATATTTGTATGAAGGAAGATGTGGATTTTAATTCATGTTATTTTCAAGTTAAGTATTAAGGTTTAAGTTTGAAGAAGGTCAATATAATATGTATTGGTCTTTTTTTTGATCTTGTGTTTTAGAATTTTTTTTCAGTTTTTATTATTTCTTTGTCGTATTTACATAGGGGGCTAAATGTGTGCTTTTGTCTAGATTTCAGGGGAGAGAAGAAAAAAACTAGTAGGATGTCATAACAGTGATAAGGTGCTGAAAAATGAAGAGACACTTCTTTAATGTGAAATACTTAAAACTTGATGCTATTTTTTAATCACGTTCGTTCTATATCAAATACTGATTTGTTATTTTTGCGACAAGAATTATAATTTTAATCCTATGTTATCAGTTTCAAATTTATCTATCCAATTTGGGAAGCGTGTTCTTTTCGATGAAGTAAATACGCAGTTTATACAAGGTAATTGTTATGGAATTATTGGAGCTAATGGAGCCGGTAAGTCTACTTTTTTAAAGGCACTTACAGGTAAAATAGAGCCTACTTCTGGGCATGTACATCTCGAAAAGGGTAAGAGAATGTCTGTACTTGAACAAAATCATAACGCTTATGATGAGTATACTGTTTTGGAATCAGTAGTGATGGGTAATAAGGAATTGTATAAGGTGAAAACAGAAATGGATGCACTTTATGCAGATTATAATGACGCTAATGCTGATCGAATAGGGGAGTTACAGACCATGTTTGAGGAGATGAATGGGTGGAATGCCGATAGTGATGCAGCGCAATTACTTTCGAATGTAGGTATTAATGAGGACTTACATTATACTCAAATGGCTGATGTAGATGGTAAATTAAAGGTACGTATTCTGATTGCTCAGTGTCTTTTTGGTAATCCAGATGTTTTGATTATGGATGAGCCTACCAATGACTTGGATTACGAAACAATTTCTTGGTTAGAAAATTTCTTGGCAAATTTTGAAAATTGTGTAATTGTCGTATCTCACGACCGTCACTTCCTAGATTCTGTATGTACGCATATTTCGGATATTGATTTTGGTAAGATCAATCACTATAGTGGAAATTATACTTTTTGGTACGAATCATCGCAGTTGGCAGCCAAGCAAAGAGCTCAGCAAAATAAAAAAGCAGAGGAGAAGAAAAAAGAGTTACAAGAATTTATTGCTCGTTTTAGTGCCAATGTAGCGAAATCAAAACAGGCAACTTCTCGTAAGAAAATGATTGAAAAATTGAATGTAGAAGATATTAAGCCGTCTTCAAGAAGGTATCCTGCAATTATTTTTGAACGTGAACGTGAAGCTGGAGATCAGATATTGAATATTGAAGGACTTAAAGCAACTGTTGATGGTGAAACGCTGTTCGAAAATGTGGATGTTAACTTGAATAAAGGAGATAAAGTAGTCATCTACTCAAAGGATTCAAGGGCTGCTACGGCATTTTATGAGATTATTAATGAGAAAATAAAAGCTGATGCAGGAGAGTACAAGTGGGGGGTAACTACAACACAAGCTTATTTGCCATTAGATAATAGTGAGTACTTTAAAACAGAATTAAACTTAATTGAGTGGCTGAGGCAATGGGCACAAACTGAACAAGAGAGAGAGGAAGTGCATATCCGAGGGTTTTTAGGGAAAATGATATTTAGTGGTGATGATGCATTTAAAACGTGTAATGTATTGTCAGGAGGAGAGAAGGTGCGTTGTATGTTGTCGAAAATTATGATGACGAGGGCAAATGTGTTAATGTTGGATGAACCTACGAATCACCTAGATCTAGAGTCGATCACAGCATTTAATAATTCACTAAAAAAGTTTAAAGGAACTGTGCTTTTGACATCACATGATCATGAGTTTGTGCAGACTATTGGTACGCGTATTATTGAGATCACTCCTAAAGGGACGATCGATAGGTTAATGAGTTTTGATGAGTATATGAATGATCCTAAGATCAAGGAGCTTAGGTTAAAGATGTATGATGTAAAAAGCTAGATATTAGCTGTAGAGATCTAAAATAGTCTCAATTATGTGTGAAGTCCTTGTCTGTGATTGTGTGACTTTAAATAATACATATATTTTGTGAGGTAATAATTATCTTAACTGTTGAATTTATATAGAAAAACCCTTATTTTACAAGGGTTTTTTTCATTTTGTTATAAATTGTGTGATTTTTTAATTTGTTGTGCCTTAAATTTAAGATTCTTTTTTGAAGTTTTTTTTAGTGTGAAGTGCAACAAAGTAAATATTTATTTCTTTAGCATATTTTCAATACGTATTTTCGGTATCGATTAATTATAGTTTGTAAAATGAGAAAATATCTATACCCTATTGTAGCTGTTATCGTAGCAATAGTAACTTATTTGAATGATAATGGTTGGAATCTTGAAGCAGTAATGGCAGGAGGTAAAGTAGAGATTGATGGTCCGTTAAATTATCTTCCTAGTTCAAAGACAGGGGTTGTGATTCAGCATAATTATTATATATTATCTTATGATGAAAAGCATGAGCAGCCAGAGTGGGTTGCTTATCATTTAGAGCAAAAGCATACTAAGTATAATAAATTTGATCGTCCTTACTTTGGTCAAGATCCTAAGGTGCTTACCAAATCTGCTAGTTGGAAAAATTATAAAAATTCTGGTTATGATAAAGGGCATTTGTGCCCTGCTGCTGATCGAAAATTTAAGAAAGAAGCATTTGAAGAAACTTTTTTAACTTCTAATATTTGTCCTCAAAAACATTCTTTTAATGCGGGAATTTGGGGGAGTTTAGAGAAAAGAATACGCAAGAGTCTTAAGGTAGATAAAGATTTGTATATAGTAACAGGGCCTGTATTAAATAAGGTTAATAAACATATTGGTTCTGATAAGGTAAGTGTGCCTGAAGCTTTCTTTAAAATCGTATTACGTTATAATGAACATACAGCACCAAAAATGGTTGCTTTCTTAATTCCTCATAATACTAGTTCTAAGGATCTTTCCAAATTTATTGTTTCTGTTGATGAGTTGGAGACAGTATTAGGTTTTGATTTCTTTGCGGATCTTCCTGATGATATAGAGCAACGTTTAGAGGATAAGGAGGAGCGTAATTGGATTCAATGATAGGTAGAGGGTTTGGTTTTGTGGTATTTTTTAGTATAGTTATAGTAGGGAAAGAGTTAGTAGAAAACAAAAAACTTTATTTGCGAATCGTATTAAAAGCTCGTAGAAGCTTGTTTAAATCAATTTGATTAGTATGTTTGCAGATTATAATTGTTAGTTGTAATTTTTTTAATTATAACTATTAAAACTTAAATTAGTATTATAAAATTTTACAAATGGCAAAGAATCTAGTTATTGTAGAGTCACCTGCAAAGGCTAAAACCATAGAAAAATTTCTAGGAAAAGATTACATAGTACACTCAAGTTTTGGTCACATCGCGGATTTGCCATCTAAGGAGTTAGGAGTAAATGTAGAGGGGGACTTTGAGCCTAAATATGTTGTTTCTGATGATAAGAAAGCTGTAGTAAAGAAACTAAAAAGTTTATCGGATAAAGCTGATACAGTTTGGTTGGCTAGTGATGAGGATCGTGAGGGAGAAGCTATTGCTTGGCATTTAGCAGAGTCTTTGAAGTTGCAGAAGTCTAAAACAAAGCGTATTGTTTTTAGTGAAATTACTAAGACGGCAATTTTAAAAGCGATTAACAACCCCCGAGAAATTGATTATAATTTAGTTAATGCACAGCAAGCTAGGCGTGTTCTAGATCGATTGGTGGGTTATGAACTTTCACCTGTGTTGTGGAGGAAAGTAAAAGGAGGGCTTTCAGCAGGTCGAGTACAATCGGTGTCGGTACGTTTGATTGTAGAGCGAGAACGTGAAATTAAATCTTTTGATACTAAGCCTTCATATCGTATTGATGCGGAATTTAGCAACGCTACAGGGAAGTCTTTTAAAGCAAAATTACCTAAGAATTTCGCTAGTCAGAAGGAGGCAGTTGATTTCTTAAATAAAAATATAGGAGCTACTTATACGGTTGCAGATCTTACTACTAAACCTGCAAAAAAATCTCCCGCAGCACCTTTTACAACTTCTACCCTACAACAGGAAGCATCGCGTAAGTTGTATTTCTCAGTTTCAAAAACTATGAATTTAGCTCAGCGTCTTTATGAAGCGGGGCATATTACTTATATGAGGACTGATAGTGTTAATCTTTCTAAGCAGGCTCAAGAAGGGGCTGCTGCTGAAATTTTAGCTGCTTATGGAGATCAGTATCTTAAAAATAGAACTTATAAAGGAAAGGCTAAAGGTGCACAAGAGGCGCATGAGGCTATTCGTCCAACTAATTTTGCTAACCATACCGTGAATGCGGAACGGGATCAGCAACGTTTGTATGATTTGATTTGGAAGCGTGCAATAGCATCTCAAATGAGCGATGCACAATTAGAGCGTACAAATGTGAAAGTAGCTACAGATAAGTATAACGATCAGTTTACGGCTAATGGAGAAGTGATTAAGTTTGAAGGTTTCTTGAAAGTATATCTTGAAGGTAGTGATGAGGAGCATGAAGAGCAAGATGGAATCCTACCTGCGATGAAAGTTGGAGAATTTCTACATAATAGTTATATCAAAGCTACAGAGCGTTTTTCACGTCCGCCAAGTCGTTATACAGAAGCTTCTTTAGTGAAAAAAATGGAGGAGCTTGGTATTGGTCGTCCATCTACTTACGCACCTACTATTTCGACTATTCAAAATAGGAAATATGTGGTCAAAGGTGAACATGAAGGTGAAGAGCGTAAATATCATCAGTTTTTGTTGAAAGATCAGAAGGTGGAGGATAAGTTGCTCTCAGAGAAAGTAGGTAGTGATAAAGGGAAGTTAGTCCCTACGGATGTTGGGATGGTGGTGAATGATTTTTTAGTGTCTCATTTTTCATCAGTATTAGATTATAACTTTACAGCAAAAGTAGAGGAGGATTTTGATCAGATAGCAGCAGGTAATGAAGAGTGGAAACACGTTATGAAGGCTTTTTATAATGATTTTCATCCTATTGTTGTTGATGTAGCCAAAAATGCTGAACGTGAAGTGGGGGAACGTATTTTGGGGCAAGATCCAGAAACAGGTAAACCTATAAGTGTACGTTTGGGTAAATTTGGTCCTATGGTGCAGATAGGTTCTGTCGACGATGAAGAGAAGCCTCGTTTTGCTAGCTTGGCTCCAGGTCAGACTTTAGGTAGTATTACTTTTGAAGAGGCTGTTGAATTGTTTCAGTTACCAAAGACTTTAGGGGTGTTTAGAGATTTAGAGGTTGTTGTTGCAAATGGTAGGTATGGTCCTTATATCAAATATTCAGATAAGTATGTCTCTTTGGATAAAGGAGAGGATCCTATGGAGGTTGATATGGCTAGAGCACAGGAGTTGATTTTGGCTAAGGAAAAGGCAGATACACCTATTTATCATCATGATGGTTTGCCTGTTCAGAAGGCAGTAGGTCGTTTTGGGCCTTATTTGAAATGGAATGGTTTGTTTATCAATGTGAATAAGAAGTATGATTTTGATAACTTATCTGATGAGGAGATTGTTTTTCTAATAGAGGAGAAAAAACAAAAAGAAATTGATAAGGTAATTCACCATTGGGAGGAAGAAGGAATTCGAGTGGAGAAAGCACGTTGGGGGCGTAGTAATATAATTAAAGGTAAGGTCAAAATTGAGCTTCCAAAAACTGTTGATGCTAGTAAATTAACTCTTGATGAGGTGAAAGTTATCATAGAGGAAAAAGCTCCAAAGAAAAAAACAACTCGCAAAAAAGTGACAAAGAAAAAAGCAGAAACCACCAAGAAAAAGTCTTAATGTTTGATTATTTATCCCCTCTTGAAGACTCTTTTAAGGAGTTGATTTCTGAACTTCCTAATGGAAGCATTGGGCAGAGTGTCTTATTTTGGGAGGCAGATCAGTTTGAAGACTTGGAGGATGGAGATGTGGTGTTGTTTTCTATAGCGGAGAATAGACTGAATAAAAAGTCTTGTGGTGTAAATCTTAGTTTTGATAATGTTAGGCAAGAGTTCTATCAGTTGATGAAGGGAAACTGGGCGGTACGCTTGATTGATTTTGGGGTGGTTAATGTAGGGAATGAGCTTTCTGATACATATTTTGCAATTAGAAGCTTTACAGAAGCACTTGTTAAAAAAGGAGTAGTTCCGTTGGTTTTAGCTGGAGCTCAAGATTTATTTTATTCTAGTTATAGAGGGTTTGATAGTTTTAATACGGGAGTTAATGTTGTTAATATCGATGCTAAATTTGATATCGGTAGTGTAGAGCAAGGTGACGAGATTGTTCGAAGTTATGTGGGAGAAATGATTGTTAATTCACCTTTTAACCTATTTAATTATACAAACATCGGTTATCAGAGCTGTTATGTGTCACAACAGGAGCATGATTTGATGCATAAGTTGTATTTTGACAGTCTTAGGATAGGTGAAGTTGTAGGAGATTTGAGTGTTGTAGAACCATTTTTTAGAAATGCAGACCTTGTTTCTTTAGATTTAGGGGTGATTCAAGGTGAGTTAGGAGGGAATCGTCCTAATGGTTTTAATAATAGAGAAATCTGTGCGTTGTCAAGGTATGTAGGTATTAGTGATAAGGTGAAGTTCTTCGGGATTTATGAGTATGATCATAGCTGTTCTTCTCCATTAGGAGATGCTTTACTAGCACAAATTATGTGGTATTTTGTAGAGGGGTATTCGTTAAGGTTTGGTGAGGGTATAAGTGTAGATAATGATAATTTCTTTCATTATAATGTTTGTTTATCAGATGATCTTTATTCATTCTATAAGAGTAAGCGTACAGAGCGTTGGTGGGTGGAGTTACCTCTTTACCTAGGGACATCGGATAATAAGAATACTAAGATAATGTTACCATGTTCTCACAAGGATTATCTTGATGTTACAAAAAATAAAATACCTGAAAGGTGGCTTAATGCGAAAAAAAGATATCAAATGCTTATGTGATTGCTTAAAAAATATTATATTTTAGCCCATCACTATTGTATTTTTAAAAATTAATAAATAGGTTTATAACCTTAAAAATTAAATTAGATACTAATTTAAACAAGTTATGAAGAAACTGATAATGTTTGTTTTGTCTGTTATAGTACTAGTAAGTTGTACGCAGTCAAATTCAGGTCAACTGGTAGGAGTGAAAGGAAAAGCTTGGCACCCTGAGAAACCTTATGGAATGACTCTAATTCCTGGAGGAGCCTTTATTATGGGTAAGTCGGACGATGATAAACCAGGGTTGCTGAATGCACCAACCAAAACGGTTACTGTAAGATCATTTTACATGGATGAGACAGAGATTACAAATTCAGAATATCGTCAGTTTACTAACTGGGTACAAGATTCAATTACTCGTTTTGAATTGGCAAAGCTAGCTGATGATATAGGTCAGACAGCAGGTAATGAAGGTGGAATAGGAGAGTTTTCTTTTAAAGATACTGATGAGGAGGAGTTAACAGTATATGAAAAGTATGTAAAAGAAAATTATGAAGGTATAGGAGAAACTGGCTACGAAGGAAGACTACTTAACTGGGATGTTGACCTGTATACTAGTTTAGATGATTACCCAGATGAGTATTATGTAGAGGTTATGGATTCTCTTTACATAAGAGCTGAAGATTCTCATAATGGAATACGTCTGTTTAAAACAGAGAAATTAAAATACGATTATAAGTGGTTTGATGTAGAAGCAATGGCACGTTCCAAAAGTCGTGACAAGATTAAATATATGAAGCGTGAAGCTATTCAGGTATATCCTGATACTACAGTATGGATCCGTGACTTCAACTACTCTTATAATGAACCAATGCACGATCAATATTTCTATCACACTGCTTATGATGAGTATCCTGTAGTAGGTGTTTCTTGGAAGCAAGCTAAGGCTTTTTGTGATTGGAGAACCAAGCATTATAATGATATGAGAGGGTCTAAAAAAGATAGGGCTTCTGATTGGAGACTTCCTACTGAAGCAGAGTGGGAATATGCAGCAAGAGGAGGTCTAGAGTCTGCTACTTACCCATGGGGAGGACCTTATGCAAAGAATGATAGAGGATGTTTTTTAGCTAACTTTAAACCGATGAGAGGAGATTATGCTGCTGATCAGGCACTGTATACTGTTGAAGCAAAGTCATTTGATCCTAATGATTACGGTTTGTATAATATGGCAGGGAATGTTTCAGAGTGGGTAGGTTCGTCTTATGATCCAGCATCTTATGAGTATACTTCTTCAATGAACCCGAATACTAATGATGATGAGAACATGAGAAAAGTAGTTCGTGGAGGTTCTTGGAAAGATGTAGCTTATTTCTTACAGGTAAGTACACGTGATTATGAATATGCCGATTCGGCAAGAAGTTATATCGGGTTTAGAACTGTACAAGATTATATGGGGACAGATATAACAAGTAAAGTTTCAGAATAAGCACAAATTAAAAAGTTAAAATCTATAAATTTATAAATCAAAAAAATCATTATGGCAAAGTCAAAAGCAGGAAAGAAAATTATGAACATGGTGTACGGTTTGGGTGCAGCAGTAGTAATTATTGGGGCTTTATTTAAAATTATGCACTGGCCTGGTGCAAACGAAATGCTTATTGCGGGGCTTGTAACTGAGGCATTGGTATTTACAATTTCAGCATTTGAACCCGTAGGAGAAGAGTTAGACTGGACACTTGTTTATCCTGAATTAGCGGGTGGAGCTAGTAAGCCTAAGCGTAAAGATAAGAAAGAGGTGAAAGTTGATGAGCAGTCTATGTTATCTCAGAAACTAGATAAGATGTTGAAAGATGCTAAAGTTGATGCTCAGTTAATGGAGAGCTTAGGGAATAGTATCCGTAATTTTGAAGGTGCAGCTAAAGGGATTAGTCCTACAGTAGATAGTATGGCATCTCAGAAAAAGTATAGTGAGGAAATGGCTGTAGCTGCTACGCAAATGGAATCACTAAATAGCTTATATAAAATCCAATTAGAGTCTTCTCAAAAGCAAGCTGAAGCGAATGCTGCTATCGCAGATAATGCTTCTAAGTTAAAAGAGCAAATGGAAAGTCTAGCTTCAAATCTATCTTCTTTAAACGGGGTTTATGGAGGAATGCTTTCTGCTATGAATAAGAAATAATTAGTTCATTTTACGTTTAAAAATTATAAAAATATAACTAATTAAATTATGGCAGGAGGAAATTTAAGTCCTAGACAAAAAATGGTAAACCTCATGTACTTAGTGTTTATTGCTATGATGGCTTTAAATATGTCTAAGGAGGTATTATCTGCTTTTGGTCTAATAAATGAAAAGTTAGCACAGTCAAATGTACGTTCACAAGGACGTAATGAATCTTTTATGGCTGATTTAGAGGCTAAGGCAGAAGAGCAACCAGAAAAGTACAAACCAGAATTAGAAAAAGCGAAAGCTTTAAACACATTATCAAATGATTTAAGCTCTTACATCGAGGATATCAAAAATAATGTGCTTTTGAATGGTATGACTGATGAGCAAAAGAAAGATTATCAGGCTATGGATAAAGCCGATGGTCTTGATGCTTACTTTTTTGTGAGTGGAGCTCTTAGTCCTAAAGGAAAAGAATTTAAGGAAAAGTTAAACGCTTATAAAGATGGAGTAATTGCTTTACTTACTCCTGAAGAAGGAGCAAAAGGGGGAACGGATTTCTCTGAAAATATCAGTTCTATCAATGCAGATTTTTCTACTGAAGATATAGTCGACAGAGAAGGAGTTAAAAAGGATTGGTTAGATTATAACTATCACGGTTTCCCTCAGGTAGCATCTTTAACTAAGTTTACTCAAATTCAGTCTGATATTAAGAAGAATCAATCAGAGATTTTATCAGCAATTTTAGGGGGTAAATTAAAGTCTGAAGTATCTTTAACAAACTACGAAGCTATTGTAGTTCCTGAGAAGACGGCTTATTTCTCAAATGAGAAATTTAAGGGTAAAATTGTTTTAGGAAAAAAGGATAAAACTTTAAAGGCTCACAAAGTTACTGTTAATGGGAAGGTATTGTCTCCAGAATCAATGCAAGAAGGGCAAACACTTTTAGAGTTTCCAGCAGGTAATATAGGTCAAAGAAAAATTGAAGGAGAGTTCATCTTCATGGAAAATGGAAAAGAAGTTCCAATTCCTATAAAGAGTTCTTATGCTGTAATTCCTAAGCCAAATTCAGCGGTAATTTCGGCAGATAAAATGAACGTGGTATATAGAGGTGTAAGCAACCCTATGACAATATCTATTCCTGGGGTGTCAAATATTAATGCTTCTGCTCCAGGCCTTTCTAAGGCAGGTGGTGCTGGTAAGTATACAATGAATGTTACGACTTTAAAGCAGAGAGAAGTAAAGATAAAAGTGTCAGGGAAAATTAACGGACAGACTGTTTCTGATAGTAAAACTTTCCGTATTAAAGATATTCCAAGACCAGTAGGTACTGTACGTGGAGAAGACGGTTCAGTGAAAATGACTAGAAGTTCTTTAGCTATTTCTACTATTGGAGCGAGTCTTCCTGATTTTGATTTTAATTTGAAGTTGGCAGTAACAGGATTTAAAATAAAAGTTCCAGGGCAACCAACAGTTAGATGTTCAGGTTCTAAGTTGAGTTCGCAAGCTAAATCGGCATTAAAGAAAGCAAAAAGAGGGCAGGCTGTTCAAATTTTTGATATTAATGCTAAATTAGCATCAGGAGGTTCTTATAAAGTTAAGAAAGTATCTCCAGTAATTGTTGAGCTAACAAATTAAAAATATTTAGTGTAATTATGAATTTAAAACATTTTTTAGCTTTTGCCTGTGGTTTGTTTACAACTTATTCAGTTGTTGGACAGGCTAATGCATTGAATGCTGTGAATCCAGAGCAAATCGGAGTGAAGACAGAAGCTCAGATTAAAAAGGATAATGATAAGCCTTTAGAATATGGCTATGTAGATGATAGGGATGTATTATGGGCAAAAACAACTTGGGAAGTAATTGATCTTGATGAAAGAGTTAATTTCCCTTTGTATTACCCTACTGATACGGTGAATATAGGTGCTGATAGACGTTCGTTGTTTGATGTCCTATTAAAAAGTATTAAGTCTGGTAAGTTAAAACATGTATATTCAGATTCGTATTTTACAGAGAAAAGAACTTTGGAGGATTTGAGTGCTACGATTCGTAAGGTTGATACAACTGATATGGGGTATGAGCAAATGAATGCAGGAGAATCGATCTCACCAGAGTTTATTGAAACAAGAGATCTTACATCATCTGATATATCGGAATACCATATTAAGGGGATCTGGTATTTTGATAAGAGGCAAGGTGAGTTGAAATACCGTTTATTAGGTATTGCGCCTGTTGCACCCGATGTCAATTTTATTGATGATGAAGAGCCTGATTTAGTACCTCTATTCTGGGTGTTCTATCCTCATGTTAGGGAGGTTTTACATACTGCTAAAACTTTTAATACAAAGAACACATATAGTCCTATATCTTTTGATCATTTACTAAACTCAAGAAGGTTTAGTAGTGTGATTGTTAAAGAGGATAACGTTCAAGGTGACCGAAGAGTAGAAGATTATATCAATGATAATGCATTGTTTCAGCTCTTAGAAGGTCAGCGTATCAAGGAAAATATTCGAGATTTCGAAGAAGATATGTGGAATTATTAAGATTTTTAATTTTACTTTTAGCCTCCAGTAATTAACTGGAGGCTTTTTAATTTTATGAAAACATATGATTTTATAGTAGTTGGTTTTGGTATTTCAGGTATATCTATGGCGTACCAGCTATTAAGTAATAAGTATAGTATTTGTGTTATCGATGATAACGATACTAAAGCTTCTGTAGTGGCTGCAGGAATGTGTAACCCTGTTATTTTGAAGCGTTTTTCATTAGCCTGGAATGCTCATGAATATCTTGAGTATGCTACGGTTTTTTATGAAAGTTTAGGGGAGTATTTGGGAATTACTTGCCTTAAAGATTTACCAGTGTTAAGGAATCTTAGTTCAATAGAAGAGCAAAATAAATGGTTTACAAAGCAGGATAATCCAATACTAAGAAATTATATGTCTTCGGATTTATCTACTCAAAAGATATCAGGTATTGATAAAGAGTTTCATTATGGAGAACTTAAAGGGACTAAACGTTTAAACGTATCGATATTAAATGAGAGTTTTGTCGACTATCTTAAGAAAAAAGATATGTTTTTGGAGGCAAGTTTTGAAGTTAATAAACTTAGTGTTTATGACGATTTTGTGTCTTATAAAAATATAAAAGCACAACATATTATTTTTTGTGAAGGAATTAAGGTGGTAAATAATTCTTTCTTTTCAAACTTAGGGATTATAGGTAATAAAGGTAGTTACATAACTATAAAGTGTCCAGAGTTGAAGCTGAATAAGGCATTGAAGACACACTACTTTTTAATTCCGATGGATGAACCAGATGTTTATAAATTTGGTGCTACTTATCAACATCAGTTCTCAGAGAAGAATTATGAGGAGGAGTCTAAAGTTCATTTGGTACAAGAGCTCAGAACCTTACTAGATTTACCATTTACAGTTTTAGAACAACAAGTGGCCATACGACCTACTGTGAAAGATCGTAGACCATTAATAGGTACACATAAGACTTTTAGAAATTTACATGTTTTAAATGGAATGGGTACTAGGGGAGTACTTATGGCACCTACTATGTCTAGGCATTTATATGATTATATAGTGAATGGTATCGATATTCCTCAAGAGGTGTCTATACATCGTTTTTAGGTCTTTTTTCTAATAGATACAAGAAGTGTTTTTGGGATTTCCCTTTAATAAATTTTTTAGTTTTTAATTTGTCTAGAACTCTCAGGCTACTAACTGAATATGTATAATGTTTATGGAAACGAAGTTTAATCCCTAAAGTTTTTTTTATAAATTGCCATTCCCTTTTGTTAGGTTAACTAGGTTTATGTTCTTTTGTGTTTAGAGCACTATAAGTCTAACAGATGAAAATTTGTAAAAAATCAAAAAATAACTTTTAAACAGTCTCTTATGTTAAATATCCATAACCTTTCGATTTCTTTTATGGGAGATTATCTTTTTAAAGAGATTACCTTTAAGATAGTTCACGGAGACCGTATTGGTTTGGTAGGGAAAAATGGTGCAGGAAAGTCGACCATGCTCAAGATCCTTTCGAAGGAATATGAGCCAGATACAGGGCAAATTGCTATGGATAAATCTATTAAAATAGGTTTTTTGAAGCAAGATATTGACTTTGTGGAAGGACGTACTGTATTAGAAGAATCTTATGAAGCTTTTGAGGAAATTAAGAGCTTAGAGAGAGAGTTATTCCAAATGAATAATGAGCTTGTTACACGTACGGATTATGAGTCAGAATCCTATGCAGAGCTTATACAGAAAGTGAGTGATGCTACACAGCGTTTTGAAATTATTGGAGGGTATAACTATGAAGGAGAAACAGAAAAAGTATTATTAGGTTTAGGATTTAAAAGAGAGGATTTTAATAAACTTACCGATACATTCTCTGGAGGTTGGCGTATGCGTATTGAATTGGCTAAACTTTTACTTCAGACTAATGATCTATTGTTATTAGATGAGCCTACGAACCATCTTGACATAGAGTCGATACTTTGGTTAGAGAGTTTTTTGAAATCATATTCGGGTGCTGTAGTAGTCGTTTCTCATGATCGTATGTTTTTAGATAATATCACTAATCGTACAATTGAAATTTCCCTTGGACGTATTTATGATTTTAATAAGTCATATTCGGATTATTTGGTGACTCGCAAAGAGTTGAGAAATCAACAGTTAGCTGCTCAGAAAAATCAAGATAAGCAAATAGAGCATACAGAGAAATTGATACAAAAGTTTAGAGCTAAAGCGAATAAAGCATCTATGGCACAGTCACTCATTAAGAAACTTGATAAAATAGATCGCATTGAAGTTGATGAGGATGATAATTCTGTGATGAATATTAAGTTCCCGATAAGTATACAACCAGGAAAAGTGGTTATTGAGGCTGAAAATGTAGGGAAGTGTTATGGCGACAAAAAAGTATTAGAGGATATTAATTTGTTAATTACTCGTGGTTCAAAAATTGCCTTTGTAGGACAGAATGGTCAAGGTAAATCTACTTTAGCTAAAATTATTGTGGATGAATTAGATCATACAGGTAGTATTAAATTGGGGCATAATGTACAGTTAGGGTATTTTGCTCAAAACCAGGCTGAGTATCTTGATGGTGAAATTACTATTCATGAAACTATGATTAATGCTGCCACAGAGCAAACGAGACCAAGGGTACGTGATATGCTAGGGGCATTCCTTTTTAGAGGAGATGATGTCGATAAAAAAGTGAAGGTGCTTTCAGGAGGAGAACGTAATAGGTTGGCATTGTGTAAGCTACTTTTACATCCTTTCAATGTTTTGGTTATGGATGAACCAACAAACCACTTGGATATCAAGTCAAAGAACGTATTGAAAGTAGCTCTTAAAAACTTTGAAGGTACATTGTTGTTAGTTTCTCATGATCGTGATTTTTTACAGGGACTCACAGATAATGTTTATGAGTTCAAAGATCATGTTATTAAACCATATTTAGGTGATATCGATTTCTATTTAGAACAACGTAATCTTATGAATATGCGCGAGGTTGAAAAAGGTGATACGGTCAAGTCTAATGTACAAGAGAAAATAGTTGAGCCTAAAAAAATAACGGATACAGATCGAAAGAAAATAAAATCGCTGAAAAATAAAATTAGTAATGCTGAGAATAAAATTTCTAAATTAGAAAGTGAGATAAAGGATTTGGATGCCGAATTGGCAACTAATTATGAAGTAACCAGTGCAAAAAAAGATTTTTTCGTAACTTATGAGTCAAAAAAACAGGAACTAGAAGAAGTCCTTGATTTATGGGAAGCGTATCAGGAAGATTTAGATAGTTTACAATAATTTATTTACATGAAATTTAACGAAATAGACCTTAATTCTCATGCTTTGTCATGGGTAGGGAAGATCCATTATGATTTTGGATCTATAGTACAAAGTGCCTTTAGAAAAAATGGATTGAACCTTACGAAAGAAGAGTGGAGTATTTTAAAACGCCTGAATGTAAATGATGGACAGTGTATGAATGACATGGCATTTATTACACATCGTGATAAGGTTTCAATGATGCGTGTTGTAAACTCCATGGTGCGTAAGAATTTTATTTACAGAAGACCCGATGAGCAAGATAAGCGTATGAATCGTATCTTTTTGACAGCTTATGGGAAAAGTGTTATAGAGAAAGTATTACCTATAATGTATGACCTGATTCCTAAGGTACAGGAAAGTTTAACAGAGAATGAACTAAAGGTCTTGATTGCTGCTTTAAAAAAAGTAAAAGTCCGTATGCAGGATTTAGCACAAGAGCAGGGTTTATTGAGTAAATAGCCGTTTCTTAATAAGGAAGGGTAACGTTATAAAGAGAAGTAAGAGTAATTGACTTCTCTTTTCTTAAAGGTGTTTAATATTAGGTATTTGTGTTTTTTTTTGAAGTAGATGTGAAATTTTCTAATAAAAATTAGGTAGAATTGTACTTCTAACGTATCTTTGTACCACAATATCGCGGGATAGAGCAGTAGGTAGCTCGTCGGGCTCATAACCCGAAGGTCA
>CAYYNF010000028.1:0-16427 GCA_964472695.1 uncultured Flavobacteriaceae bacterium | reverse complement strand
CGAGAACATTTAGTAGTACACTCAACAACAACATCTTAATCCACAAATGATTATGATCACAATCTTTATTTGCTTAATTTTGCAATAAAATTATTATTGTGCCCTACTTAGAATATATTATAAAGACTCCCAATACGAATTTCATAGAAAAACTATCTGAGGAGAGCCGCCTAATCACCAAAGCCGATAACTTTCTTTCAAATGTACTCGAGACATTTAATGAATCGATTAATTCCGATTGGTTTTTAAAAGACATCGATACACTACAAGGCAATATTAGAGAAGGATTATCCTTAGGAAAAGAAACATTAGAACAATTATACTTCAGAAAAAAAGCTTACGCAGCTTTGAAACAGGTCATTGATTCTGAAGAAAATATCAATCGATTATTTAATCACGAAAGTTTAGCAAGAATATTTAAGAGTTTAAATATCGATTTCCCTTCTGAAAAAGGTTTTATAAAAAGTAGACGTATAAATCATAACATCAAGAAATTACTGAAAGAGCTAGACAAAACAGCACTAAAAGAACTCATACAAAGAAAAGTAACTGAGATCGATAAAGTAATTAGTGACATACATACCGAACGAGACATAAGAAAACAAAAAGACCTTTCTGATCTTGGTAGAGATTATGAATACACACCGTTACTAGGACAGACCCTAAATGGCAATAATGCACCTTACTGGAGAAATGCTGGCCCACCTGTTAATAATGACCAAAGACCAGAGAAAACACCTTCTCGTACAACAACAAGTGAAAGTCCTACAGGAGATAATGAAATAGATACCTCTAAAATACTAGATATGGCTATGAAAACTGCACATACTGCCTTAAGACTATAATAAACATTAAAACTCAATTCCTATAGAGTTAGCACCAGATAGAAATCATTTTTTAATAACACCTCTGTTTCGTGCTAACTCAAAACAAAACGTTTTTGCTTCACAACTCCCTAATTTCACTTCAGCACATATATTAGGAATAGCAAAAGTATTAAACTTAGAAAGAGGATAATTAATACTAGACAGAACATCTTCTCTAATATTCATTGCACCTTCTTGGTACACCTCACCATTAACTACCCATGTAACCTCGTAGTCTTGATTAGTAAACAAATCTATATCATTATCATTTCTATTAAGGACAAACATTAAACTTGGCTCTCTGTCTCTACCCCTTGCGATAGAAGCATTTATTTTATAGTCTATAGTAAGATCATTCGTAAGACAAGAGCCTTCATTAACTAGAATCTCTTCTTTTTCCTCTGCTGCAATACTAGGCAATACCTCAATACTTTCTTCAAAACAAACCTCTTTCGTTTCACAATCACCTATTACTACAAGAGCACAAGCAGTTATCTGATTAAAACCTACAACCTCATCAAAAGTAATTGCAATGTTAGATAACCTATTTGGATTACTCTCAATTGTCTTAGCAGCTATAGATTGCAAATAAACTTCTCCATTTATAGTCCACACTACCTGATAATCAGAATCTATATCAAGATCCGCACTAAACTGATCTCTTTCAAGAGAAAAAGTAACCATACCATTACGAGAGAAAGAAGTTGACGAACGATGAATCGATAAAAGCATACTTTCACATAATGAACTTTCTGTCGTAGATTGCAAATCCAAATCTAGACTATCTTTAGTACAAGAAGACATACACAAGTTTAAAAAGACAAATAGAAGTAATATTTTTTTCATAAGTATATCAGTTTACTACTTAATATACAGAGTTATAAAGTCAATAAAAATGATTTTACTTCGAATTAAATTAACGACCATAGTTATTCAGTGAAATAGCACTTTACTCAGGTTTAAGAAACAAAACGAATTCTAAAAAAAATCTTACTATTATCTACAAAATAGACATTTCACACTTATAATATTTGTTTTTCTGTATTTTTGCCTCATACTAACTTTAAAATACTACGCAAATCGCAATATGAGTATGAGTGAATATTTCTTATAAACTAACACATTCCTCATATTAAGTAACAATTTAAAATCTGTAGTTTATTTTTAAAATTAGACCAACCTATTAACTTCATAAAACCAGCAATATCATGACAAAAAAGTTACCTGTAACAGTATTAAGCGGCTTTTTAGGAGCTGGAAAAACAACTTTACTAAATCACATTTTACACAATAAAGAAGGGCTAAAAGTTGCTGTTATTGTGAATGACATGAGTGAAATAAACATTGATGCAACACTAATTAAAAATGAAAACACCATTTCTCGTACTGAAGAAAAATTAGTAGAAATGAGTAATGGGTGTATTTGCTGTACACTTCGAGAAGACCTTATGATAGAAGTGGAACGTCTTGCTAAAGAGCAACGTTTTGATTACCTACTCATTGAAAGTACAGGAATTAGCGAACCTATTCCTGTTGCTCAAACTTTTTCTTTTGTTGACGATGAACAAGGAATTGACCTTTCTAAATTTAGTTACGTAGACACTATGGTAACCGTAGTAGATGCCTTTAACTTCTTCAAAGATTTTGGTAGTCCAGAAACCTTAATGGACCGAAACTTAACAGATATACAAGGTGACTATCGTACCATTGTAAACCTACTAACCGATCAAATTGAATTTGCCAATATTATTGTACTCAACAAAATTGATTTGGTTAACAAAGAAAATGTAGGACTACTACGTGAAATTATTCAAAAACTAAATCCATCAGCACACATTATCGAGACTTCATATAGCAAAATATCCCCTAAAGAAGTACTCAATACAGGGCTTTTTGACTTTGAAGAAGCAGAACAAAACGCAGGCTGGATTGAGGAGTTAAACAAGGAAGCACACACACCTGAAACCGAAGAATATGGTATTGGTTCATTTGTATATCGTAGCAAAAAACCCTTTGACCCTATACGTTTCTCTAATTACATACAACAAGGTTTCCCTACCAATGTTATCCGTAGTAAAGGTCTATTTTGGCTAGCCTCTCGCCCTGACCAGGCACTTATTTGGGGGCAAGCTGGTGGATCACTAAAAGCTGATAGTGCTGGAGTATGGTGGTGTTCTATGCCATTTGAACAACGTATTTACCAAAATAGCTTTATTGAAAATCAAAATGAAATTGAAGCTGATTGGGATGAAACTTTTGGTGATCGAAAAAATGAAATCGTATTTATCGGTCAAGATCTCGATAAGAAACTGATTACCGAACAACTAGATGCATGCCTAGCTAGTGATAGCGAGATCCTACTAGGTACATGGGAAAAAGGATATGCCGATACTTGGGCAGTTGAACGTACCTGTAGTATATAAATACACAACAGATCTCCTCTACGAAATAATATATTCAAAGTAGGAGGTCTGTTTGTTAATGGATTACCCAAACAAACTATTATTCACTTTTATCAGAGGAATACTAAAAACCCCTATCGCAATAACGAATTTAAGAACTAAATGCAAACGATAATAGTCTTGTTGTGTAGTAGCTTTATAAAGAAATAATGAGAAAATAACCATAACTACAGATGAGCTTATAAAATAATAAGACATATTAGCTACATCAAAATTCCTAGTGATCACATAACAGGTAATTAAGCAAAGAAGCGTACCGATGTAAAGGAAATACTTTGTCTTTGTCTCTCCGAAAGTAACTGGAAATGTTTGATACCCGTAAGTAAGATCACCTTTTACATTCTCCATATCCTTAACTAACCCCTTCATAAAAAGGATAATAAAAAGGAATAATGCATGAACAAATATCACATAATCATAATTTTTAAAATATATGAAGGTGGCAAAAAATGGCGTTATTGCAAGAAGAGTCGCCATAATATTTCGGGAAAATGTAACCTTATTGATCTTATGCGAATACAACCAGATAGAAAATATATAACTAGAAAAGAAAATTACTGCATTAAAAGAGACATAACTAGCAATAATCACTGACAAAAAATTAAGAACAAAGTAAAGACTCAGTTTTCGCTGTCTGCTTAAAATTTGGTGTAACTGTGAGCGTCGAGGTCTATTAATAAGATCTTTCTCTGTATCATAGAAATCATTTATAATATATCCTGAGGCTATAGAAATTGCACTTGACATCACCAAACAAAAAAGACGAAGATCAAACAGCACTTCAAATATATTTGAGGTATTTGCTAATATAAATATACTGGTCAGATATTGACCTACTAGAATTAATAATAAATTAGGAAAGCGTATAACAGCAAGAAGGCTAATTAATTGCAATAGACGCTTTCGTAAAATTTGTTTTATATACGCCATGCTACTTAGCAACCTTATATATAATATAGTTATTAAACTTATTCTTAAAACAGACACCCTTACCCTTCTAAACCCTAGAGAATAAAAAGACTTAACTGTATTACACCAAACAATATTATTTAAAAAAACAATCTCCACTCTTTCGAACTAAAGAAAATGAAAAGCATTTAGTTATGTTATATCGATAAATATTACAATAGAGGAAATACACTCTTAAAAATGATACACTACCTTAGGATTGTAAGACGATAAACTCTTTTGTGCCTTCTCAAAATTTTCAGTAAAACCTAGTATATATCCACCACCACCTGAACCACACAACTTCAAATAATAATCATTATTATCAATACCTTGTTGCCATAGCTCATGAAACTTTTGAGGTATCATAGGCTTAAAGTTATTAAGTACAGTACTCGAAAGTGCCTTTATATTCGTGAATAAGGACTGGACATTCCCTTTTAGGAAATCTTCTACACAAGCATCAGTATGTTTGATAAACTGCTCTTTAAGCATACTGCGAAAACCTTCATTTTTCATCTTTTCCATAAAGATATTAACCATAGGAGCAGTTTCCCCTACAATACCACTATCAATCAAAAACACAGCCCCTTGGTTATGTTGTTTCTGAGAAGGAATACCCGCAGTTTCTACATTATCTTTAGAATTAATGAGAATAGGCAAGCTTAAATAACTATTTAACGGGTCAAGTCCCGAGCTATTTCCATGAAAATAAGACTCTATATACCCGAAAATAGCCTTCAATTTTAACAACTTTTCCTGAGTAAGGTTCTCAAGTACAGTAATTTTATCATAGGCATATTTATCATAGATCGCAGCTACAAGTGCACCACTACTTCCCACACCATAACCTTGTGGAATACTACTATCAAAATACAACCCATTTTCTATATCATTATAAAATCGACCTAGGTCAAACTTCACTAAATCTTCATTAGGTTGCTCCTTTAAGTAATTTGCTAAATGTAACAAACTATTGTTTGAAGCTTTCTCTGTTTCATTAAATTCATCAGCTGACTTAAGACCTCCATTATAAAAGTTATATGGTATAGAAAGTCCTTTCGAGTCTTTGATAATCCCGTATTCTCCAAATAGAAGAATTTTTGAATAAAATAATGGCCCTTTTGATTTCATTACAATCTTGTTTGTTATTATAAATTACAACTTAAATGCTCCATTTCCAACACTATCACAAATATATTGGTTATTTTGACACTTCTGAGAAAGTTCACTCTCAATAAATTCAAACACCTCATTCTTCCACTTTTCTGGATACAAAAGATGTACATTAGCCCCCGCATCCAATGTAAAACAAAGAGGAATACTCGTCTCTTTTCTAAATGCCCAAATGGCCTCAATAGCCTCTAGGGTTTTAGGTTTCATTAATATAAAGTAAGGTGATGAAGTCATCATCATAGCATGCAATGTAAGTGCTTCACTCTCGACTATTTCTATAAACTTATTTATATCTCCATTAATTAAAGCTTGTTTCAACAGCTCAATATTTTCATTAGCCTGCTCAAAACGTTTCTCAGCAAAAGGGTGACCATACATAAGGTTGTGCCCCACGGTACTACTCACCTGTTTTTCTCCTTTATCAATAAGTAATATGGTATCTTGATAACTGTCAAATATAGGATGAATCTGATCTTCTAGCGTTACCGCAAACTCATCATTACTCCCCTTAATATTTGGATGCCCACCCCAAACCATTATAGGACCTTCTATACTACGACAAGCACTCCCCGATCCTAATCGAGCAAGTAAAGAGGCTTTCTCTAGACTTTGCTTGTCAGTTAAAACATTCCCTAACTCCTCCTCTATAGCCACTAACGCTACAGCTATAGCACTCATACTACTTGCCGAAGAAGCGATACCACTACTATGAGGAAAGGTGTTTATACTTTCAATTTTAAAATGAAAATCTTTTAGGAAAGGGCAATACTTTTCAATACGCTTAAAAAAAGTAAGGATCTTAGGTTCAAAACTCGGCTTTGGTAATCCCTCGAATAGAAATTCAATAGAGAAAGCATCATCAACTACCGACTTCTTTTCAAAATGAATAGTTGTTTCACTTCGGCAATTTGTTAAGGTAAAACTTAATGAAGCATTTTGAGGGATTTGAACCTCACGCTTTCCCCAATATTTTACCAAAGCAATATTACTAGGTGAGGCAAAACTAACACTACCACTTTCTTTTAGATAGTTTTTACTGATACTAGGATATGTAACCAAAACGGATTTTTTTACAAATATAAAACTTGTAAACATTATAAATTGTTATAAAATTTAAAAAACAGTCAATCCCCTTATAAAAACAGTGAGTATCTAAATTACAATAGATAAAGAGAAGATAGAATTCTCTTTTTAAATATATTTGACTACATAAGTAAGCAACACACCTGTTTTTCAAGCATCTAAATACAAGCATTTCTAATGAATAAAACAACTACAAAAACACTCAAAATTACAACCAGTATTAGTTTATGTTTATTTGTAGGTTTTTTGGGTTCTATTGCCACAAAAAGCTCTGTTAACGAATGGTACACCACTATCAACAAACCATTTTTTAATCCACCTAATATTGTGTTTCCAATTGTTTGGACTTGTTTGTTTGTATTAATGGGAATATCCTTCGGACTAATTTGGAATAAAGACATAAAGCATACCTCTGCAAAAAAAGCCGCATTCTGTTTCTTATTACAACTACTTATAAACCTTCTTTGGTCAGTAACCTTCTTTGGTATGCAACAAATTTCTACGGCTTTGTTAGTAGTATTCGGACTATTAATGCTACTACTACTTACTTTTAAATGGTTTAGAGTAGTTCACAAGACAGCGGCATATTTACTCATCCCCTACATCGCTTGGGTAGGCTTTGCTTTTATTCTGAATTTTGCAATCTGGTGGTTGAACTAGATAAAATAATCACTAAGGGGGAGCCTACATTTCCATCATCCATTAAAACATCCAAATTATGTTATTCTGATATTCACACTTAAATTAGGTCTACTAGTTTAATGGAATATGATATCTAATATTGATTTATAAGTTGTTGATCTTTTGTATATATTTCTTAGATTGATCTAGTCCATACAATATTTTTTTAGGATCTACACCCATGTATATAAATAGATCAATTATAGTCTTATAAGTTTTTTATGTATAAGAAGTATCTATTTGATGAGTTCCTAATTGAAAACATATTGCTTCGTGATGTGCAATACGATTTCTTAAATCGTTCACTCTTTTTAATTCATTGAAAAAATACTTTTGATTAAATTTAAACTGTCGAGTACTTTGAGGTCTTTTACTGAAAATCTGCAATAGCGTTTTTCCTGCAACATTAAAATGAGACTTAACGAAAAGAAAACGCCAAAACCCAAAGTCCATCTCAGCTACAATTCTATCATGAGTAATATTAGGTCCAATTGATCTGATAGCATTTTGAATAATTGTTTTAGTTTTAAAATACTTTTTACCATTGAACATTCCTTCATTTTTTATAGAATTTTCTAGCCAGTTAACTCCTAACATCTCTTTATAATGTTCGTCAATTTTATTTCGTAACGCAATTTCAAATAAACTGATAATACTAAAAAGTTCTTGGGACAATTTTAGGTTATAACGATATAAAACCATAGCCTTTTTTGTATTTCCATTACAAGCATTCATATAGCGAGATAGCCTTGCTTCAGATATAACCTGTTCAAAATCTCTAAATTTCATCAGCAAATTTTAAGGTTAATTAAAGTTTCAAAATTAATCATTCTTAAAGTTTTTCGTATTTTTGTTTTGTATTATCCCCACTAGTCCCTGATTTACAAACTATGTGGGTTTTGTTTTTTTATTCCTTTATTCTATCTGTTCAAAAACTTAGATAAGTGCTGAGGAATTCCTACAATACCCATAATTTTATTTAAATTTCTAATATCTAGATTCATCTAAGCCCCTTTCTTTATAAAAGCATAAATAAATCAAAGATTTAGAAAAGAAATTCCTTTTTCATTCTATTGACTATTTTATTGTAAATAGCCTAGGTTATTAATAACTGCAAAAAAGACTATTATTACGATTGGTAGTTTTTGAAATAACTTATTTATAATTCTATTTTCTTCTAAATTTATAAATTCAGAGAATATAAAGTAAATACCTGCTATTAATAGATAGTTTTTTAAGTAGCCTTCTAAGGCATCTATAGTTAAGAAGCAAATTCCTAACACTATAGTAATTATTCTTTCTAATAGAAAATTTTTATCTAATATTTTTTGTTTAACACCTCCATAAACCTCATACAAACAATAAATTAAAATTACATATATTAGTATTTTAGAAAAGTCATAAATTAAGAACATAAATATAGATAAGAATATCGAGAATAATGATCCTAAAATTCTATTTCTATTGCACTTAATTGATTCATTATAGAATAGATGAAAGATTATTGGCCCAGTAGCACAACAGACCATTCCTACTCTTAGTAATAGTCTATTTTTAAATAAACTATTAAAATACTCATAACCTATCAATAAGTCTGTATTTATAAGGATTACTGTTACAGTTAATAGTATTAAGATAGACATAACTTTGTAGGTTTGCACACCATAATTAGGAGCAATGAGAGCCCCTGAAGCCACAAATATCAAAGAACTTATTACAGGACTTAATATTAACTCTAAAGGTATATATAGAGATCTAAAAAATATTATAAGCACAAGATGTAAAGGAAAGTTTATTAGAACCGCTAATAAACCTGATATAGGTAGTAGTAAACTCCATCTCAGAAAGTCAGTTATTTTTTTGTAAACATAAATTCTATTTTTGACATTACTTGACTAGTTAATATCTCCATAACAAAAAAACCACTACTTAAAAAGTAGTGGTTTTAAAGTGGTACCTCCAGGAATCGAACCAGGGACACAAGGATTTTCAGTCCTTTGCTCTACCAACTGAGCTAAGGTACCATAAACATGAAATGCTTATCGATGGCAAATTTATAGGTTTATTTGAAATAAAAAAAATATTTTAAAGAAAAAAAACAAAAAAACAAATCCAATAAAGTTAACCACCTTATTTACAAAACTTCAAAGTATCATTATTTATTAAATATTTTACACAAACTTATCTTTAGTTTACACAATTGTGATATCAAATTTCATAATTTTACCCAAAATTAATTTATAGAGTACATGAAACTCATTATTGATTCGGGAAACAGCTTTGTAAAAGTCGCTGTTTTTAAAGAGCAGATCATTGTAGATTTTCAAAGATATAGTTACGATGAATTTCCTATAGGTATTGCCAACACGCTGGAGAAATACGCCAGTATTACGAAAGTGATCATAAGCTCTGTATCTGACTACAACTTTAATTTTTTAAAGCACACCTACACGCATCTAAACTTCTTAACACTTACCCATCAATTACAGTTTCCTTTTAAAAACTTTTATAGAAGCCCTCATACTTTAGGTAAAGACCGTATTGCATTGGTAGCAGCTGCCACATTACTCGAAACGAAACCTACTTTAATTATAGATGCAGGTTCCTGTATTACGTATGATTTTCTAGATGATCAACAAAACTATTTAGGAGGTAACATCGCTCCTGGTTTAGCCATGCGTTACCGAAGTCTTTGTAACTACACGGCAAAACTCCCTGATCTATCACCTAGCTACCCTGAAACGTTGATAGGCGACACTACTTCAAACGCCATACATGCAGGAGTAACCCAAGGATTAATTTATGAAATTAAAGGAGTTATTGAAGACTTCGAATCACGTTACGAAAACTCACAAATAGTTCTTACAGGAGGAAACGCTATTTTTTTGTCTAAACGATTAAAAAGTAGCATATTTGTCGATCTTGATTTTCTAATCAAAGGTCTTAATTTGATTTTAGACTTAAATACTAGTAGCTCATGCTAAAAAAAATAATGTATTGTTCCTTAATAGCACTTGCATCGAAACTAAGTGCACAACAATCAACTTACTCACTTTACTCAGCTTATGGCTTGGGAATCGAGAATTTTGAAGGAAATATTGCCAATACCTCTATGGGAGGAATTTCTTCATATTCGGATAACTTTTCCTATGCTGTGAATAACCCCGCCACCTATGCCGATCTAAAACTGACTTCTTTTGGTATAGGAACTTCTCGACTGGTTACCCAAATCAAAGCTCATGATGGTACAGCCACAGCGAAACAAACTTCTTTTGATTACTTAAATATTGCAATACCTACTGGTAAATTTGGTTTCGGAATAGGACTAAGACCTTATCGTACTATAGCTTATAGGTTACAAAGTGAACAAACAGATAATATTCTTGGAGATTTCTCAAAAGACCAGCAAGGCTCAGGAACGGTTAATAACGTATATTTCGGACTCGGATCTACAATATTAAAAGGCCTAAAACTAGGGGCTGAATTTCAATATAATTTTGGACGCTTAGAAGAGCAAATCGTTAATTACTACGAAACCACTTTCGACACGCGCTATATTTACCAAACTGATGTATCAGGTTTTGCTTTTAATTTTGCTGCAATATACGATTACGACATAAACGAAACTACATTGCTTCGCTTAGGAGTAACTCATAAAATTTCAGATGATTTTAGTTTAGAAAATAGTCAGGAACGTGCTACAGTTACTAATGAAAATGGAATTGATGTTGTTGAAGACATAGAGAGCGTAGATACCGAAGACAGAAGCTTTAAAATCCCTAGTGTATCCACGGCATCATTGTCTATAAAAAAACAAAATAGATGGTTTGCAGCAACAGAGTTATATAGTACGAATAATATGGACTATGGAGACCCTATATATGACCGAGCAGAAATTACCTATATACGTGCCTATGGAGCGAAGCTAGGAGGACATTATATTCCTAAATTTAACTCACTAACAAACTATTTCAACAAAATAACATACCGATTTGGTGCTCAATACGATAGACTAGGAGTAATGATCGAAAATGAACAAATTGAGAACTTTGGCATATCTTTTGGTCTTGGCTTACCGTTACCACGACAATATTCTTTATTTGATATTGGATTTAAACTAGGAACTCGTGGACGTATTACAGATAGATTAGTAAAAGAAAATTACTTTAGAATGTCACTAGGCTTGACCTTAGGTCAAAAATGGTTTAAGAAAAGAAAGTACAATTAGAATAAAACACACACAATTTTAATATGAAATCAGCAATTAAATTATCATTAGCTTTTTTAGCTTTAGGATCATTTGCATCAAATGCTCAAATTTCAGATGAATGCAAGCAAAATGCATCATTAGGTATAGAAAGTGCAAAAGCGAAAAACTATACTGAAGCAGCCCCTTACCTTGAAAAAGTAAGACAAAACTGCCCTACGTATGCATTGGCAACGTACCAGTATAGCGAGAAAATTTTAAGAAACAAACTAAAGAAAGCTGCAGATACTGAAAAGCAGAATGTAGCTAAAGAACTAATTTCGTTATTAAAGGAACGTAAACAACATTTCACCAACGAAACACCTGATGGGGATCTATACTCAGATATCGCTCAACTACAAGCTGATTATAAAATAGGAACGAAGCAAGAGCAATATCAACTTTTTCAAAAGGCATACGAGGACAGTAAAAACTTTAAAGGACCTAAGAAAATTTACACCTACTTCTCACATACTGTAGATTTACAAGCTAAGGGTGCTATAGATATTCAGGAAGTATTCGCTAACTATGATAAGCTAACTGCTAAAATAGAGACGGAAGAGGAAAAAACAGCGAAGAAAATCCAGAAATATACTGAAAAAGAAGAATCTGGAGCTCAACTTTCTGCTAGAGAGAAGAAAATATTAACTCGTGCTGATAAAAACTTAAAGGTATATAGCAAAGTAAAATCTTCTATTGACAAAAAACTAGGAGCTTTAGCAGACTGTAAGTATTTAATTCCGATGTTTACTGCTGATTTCACAACTAAGAAAACAGATCTTGCTTGGGTGAAGAGTGCTGCAAAACGTATGTATAAAAAAGACTGTACTGATGATCCTTTATTCTTAAAGTTAGTAGAAACACAACACGACTTAGAACCTTCTGCTTCTACTGCTAAGTATTTAGCTAAATTAGCGGAACAACGTGGAGCTTATGCTGAAGCTACGAAGTACTACGAGCAATCTATAGAAATGGAGACTAACCCAAGAGAAAAAGCTGACGCATATTACAAATTAGCACTAGGATCCAAGAAGAAGGGAAGTTATGGTAAAGCACTTAATTACTTCAGAAAAGCTTTACAGTTCAAACCTTCTTTTGGAGCTGCATATCTTCAAATGGCAAACATGGTCGCTAATAGTGCTAACAACTGTGGTACGGACGAATTTAGTAAAAGAGCCGTGTATTGGTTAGCTGCAAATTATGCTAATAAAGCCGCAAGAATTGACCCTTCAGTAAAAACCAACGCATCTAAAGCAGCTGCTAGTTACACAGGAAGAGCTCCTTCTAAAGCCGATGTATTTACAAAAGGTATGCAAGGAAAAACAGTACAGGTTGGTTGCTGGATTGGACAGTCAATAAAAGTACCATACTAAAACCAAAATCATTATTTTTGTAAGAGACAATTTATTACAAATAATGATAAAAAATATATACAAAAGCATTATTGGACTATTCGTTACAATAATGCTTTTTTTTAGTTGTGCTGACAAAAATGAAAAGACAACATTGAATAGTCTTAACTTCAAAAATGTAGCTCAGGGTATTGGACATGAAATGGTTATAAAGTACACGGATTCAGGTAGCCTTAAGGCGACTCTAGACACAAATTTAATGAAGGACTTTACACACGTTGATTTTCCTTACTATGAATTCCCTGAGGGTGTAAAGCTAACCGTCTTTACAGAGGATGGCTTAGAGTCTGTTATACTTGCAGACTACGCTATACAATATGAAAAACATAAAATTGTAGATATGCGTGGTAATGTACGCATACAAATGCCTGATAGCACTAAATTATTTTCAGACCAAATGTTTTGGAATCAAAATCTACATTGGGCATATACTGACAGTCCTTACAAAGTGGTATTCAGTAACGGATCGACTAACAAAGGAAATGGTTTCGATGCAAAAGAAGATTTCTCTGTCTTTAAATCAAGAACCAACATAGGAAAGCAAATCGTAAACTAGTTTTAATACGAGTTATGAATAAAGATTATTTGTGACTCGTACAATATATATTAAAAATCAATAAAATTATATATGAGAAAAATTGCTACTATTTCACAATATATCTACTTAGTATTCGCTGGCTTTTTGGCATACAGTGCTATTTGTATATATGAACAAGATCAAAACAAAGCTTTTTTATACGTAGGTATGGCAGCATTAGCCATATTTATGTTTTTCTTCAGGAAACGCATGACCAAAAAGTACACACAATAAAAAAACAAAGACTAGTTATATATAACTAGTCTTTGTTTTTTTCAACTTCTAACTTTTGTAATATTTGATCATCATAATCAACAAACATATTGATCCAAATGATTTTCGAAAGTGAATAAATCAAAGGTACACTAATAAAAAGAAGTAGTAAAAATTTTAGGAACAAATCTGAAGGTCTGATTTCATCAAATAAATATACTAATACTGCTAACGATACAAAAAGTGCAACTCCTAAAGCATAAGAAACATAGTAAGAACCCTGATAAAAACCTGGTTCAATTTTATAGTTTAACCCACAATGACTACAGCTCCCATTGTGTTGTCCCATACTACGAGAATACGTATAAACTTTTCCTTTAAAAAATTTCCCTCTATGACAACGAGGGCAGGTGAAATTAAAAATACTATATAATTTTGTCTTTCTGATCATAATAGAATTTAGTTACACCTCAGCTTACTCTTATACCTCTTCAAAAAGCTCTTCTAAAGACTTACGCACTTTCACCCCGTACTGTGTCTGATCCTCATCACTTCGATAACCTACTGGTAATACTAGTGACGCTGTAAGTCCCTTTTCTGTAAGTCCTAAAATCTTATCATATGCTTCTGGATCAAAACCTTCCATAGGAGTAGCATCAATCTTTAATTCGGCACAAGCATCTAGAGCTGTTCCTAAAATGATATAAGTCTGCTTAGCTGTCCACTGCTTAATGGCCTCTGTAGGCTGCTTAAGAATAGTACTTTTCATGAAATCTGCGTAACTTGAAAGCGCATCTACAGGAATTCCTTGTAAATCTGACTTAAGTGAAATGTAAGCATCAATATCAGCTTCTGTAACTGAAGTATAGCTACAAATTACAAATAGATTAGAGGCTTCTGTAACCTGAGACTGATTCCATGAAGCAGTTTGCAATTGCCCTCTTAATGCTACATCTTTTATTTCAAGAACTTTAAAAAGTTGTAATCCATAAGAAGTTGCCGCTAACTGAATACTCTGTCTAATCGCCTGTAAATCCTGATCACTAACACACTTAGTGGTGTCAAATTTCTTTGTAGCATACCTCCATTTGAGGTTATCTAGTAATTGCATTCTTTATTTTTTTATATATCAATAAATACTTAGAAAATCTTTATGAACCTCTTTAATTAAAAGTTCTTGTAAGGCTTTCAAACCATTATCCCCTAATGTTTTTCTTAACTGAGCTTCTTTCACCAACTGTGTTAAATGTCGCTTAAAGTCTTCTTTATTATTATAAATTAAACCACACTCACTAGCTTCAATAAGTTCTTTCTGTGCCTTACAAGGTGTCGCTAAAACTGGTATCCTACCAAACATATATTGGTAAATTTTATTAGCAACTCCAGAGTCATGTTGCTTATTCACACGAAAAGGAGCCAAACCGATATCTACCTTTTTGAGGTAGGCTGGTAAATACTCTAAATCAACCCAAGGTAAATAATGAGCACAACTAATTAATTCCCGTTTATGTAATAAATATTTAAAATCTTCTTTATCAGCTTTATCTACAGGTCCAATGATAAGAATATTGAAAGCTAATCCTTCTCGTACCAATTCAACAATCCATGGTAACACATCTAGAATCCCCCTTCGCTGAGCAACTACCCCAAAATAGAATAAAGTAGGTAAATCAGATTGATAGTTTACCTCCAATTTATTGTTCTTAAAACTTTCTAGAGTATGTAAATCAGGTATATTAGGGTGAACCACCATATTTTTATCTTTAAGAAAAGGGTACTCTTGTATCAGATCCTTTCTATAAGATTCACTAAGTACTATAATATTATCAGCATACCCTAAATACTTAGGTTCTTTCTTTTTCCAAAAAGATGGATTTGCTAACCATCTACGTATACCTTTTACTGCCCAACGATACGTTTTTACAGCTTCAGGATAATTTTCATGAAGGTCTAAGGTTAGCTTTACATCTAAATCTTGTGTATTTCTAATCGCTAAATGTGCTGCCTTTGACATGTAAAGATCATGTACATGTAACACCTCTATAGAGTGGGTCTTAACAAACTCTGTAATATGCTTTGACCAAAAAAGATCATACAAAGAAATAGTAGACTGTACAAAAGACATCATATCCCTCATAGACTTAGAAATACGAATACGGTGAATAATAATATCCTCGTAATCGATTTTATAATTTCTTCCATAGTCAAAACACAACACAAACACAACGTGTCCATACTGCTGTAACAACCTTATTTCTTTTTGAACTCTGTAGTCATTATCAAAGTCATTGTCAACTACTACCCCTATGTATAACATTTAATGTTGGTAAATTATAGCATTTATATTCATTCCTGCCCCTACACTAGCTAATATCAACACATCTCCTTTTTTGATCTGATGTGGTGGCAAGTTATCTTTTGTAATAAGATCATACAGCGTAGGTACTGTAGCTACACTACTATTTCCAAGTTTATTAATACACATAGGCATGATATTTTCAGGTACAGGTAAATCATAAAGTTCATAGAAACGCTTTACAATTGCCTCATCCATTTTCTCATTAGCTTGATGGATCAAAATCTTAGAAATGTCATTAATCCCAAAAGGACTTTTTTCTAATGCAGCTTGCATTCCTAAAGGTACGTTAGTTAATGCAAATTCGTAAATTTTTCGACCATACATTTTTATAAAACTATCATCACCATAATCTGGTCTATAACTTTTTCCGAAATGAATAAAATCACACTGATCTACTGTATAAG
>CAYYNF010000027.1:0-17154 GCA_964472695.1 uncultured Flavobacteriaceae bacterium | reverse complement strand
TTGTAATTCATCATGATATTCCTAAAAGTATTGAAAGTTATTACCAAGAAACAGGTCGTGCAGGTCGTGATGGAGGAGAAGGGCATTGTTTAGCCTTTTACTCTTACAAAGATGTAGAGAAGCTCGAAAAATTTATGAGTGGTAAACCTTTAGCGGAACAAGAGATCGGTGCTGCTTTATTGCAGGATGTGGTAGCTTTTGCTGAAACAGCTGTTTCTAGACGTAAGTTTATTTTACATTATTTCGGAGAAGATTTTGATGAGAAGACAGGAGAAGGGGCTGATATGGATGATAATATGCGTAACCCAAAAACTCTAGTAGAATCCAAAGATAGTGCACAATTATTATTGTCAATAGTTCAAAAAACAGGAGGTATTTACAAGGTAAAAGAAATTGTAAATAATCTTATTGGGCGTGAAAATGCATTGATTATATCGCACAAGAATCATGAACAAGATTTTTTTGGTTCAGGTAAAAATCATGATGATAAATATTGGACGGCACTTACGCGTCAGTTACTAGTAGCAAAGTTACTTAAAAAAGATATAGAGACTTATGGGGTGTTAAAACTGACTCCATCAGGTATGAGTTTCATTGAAGAGCCTACTTCTTTTATGATGGTGGAAGATCATGTTTATGATGAACAATCAGCTACTGTAGCTGCGTCAGAAAATACTTCTAAAGCGGTTGCTGATGAACAGTTACTTAAAATGTTGAGAGAGTTGAGAAAGAAAGTAGGGCAGGGACTTTCCTTACCACCTTTTGTTATCTTTCAAGATCTATCGCTTATTGATATGACTCTGAAATACCCAGTTACTATTGAGGAACTTACGGGGATCCATGGTGTAGGGGAGTCTAAGGCAAGAAAATACGGACAGGAATTTGTAAAGCTCATTGCTAGATACGTGGAAGATAATAATATATCTAGACCTGATGACTTCGTAGTCAAATCTACAGGAGCTAACAGTGCTTTGAAATTATATGTAATTCAGTCTGTAGATCGTAAAATGCCTTTCTTAGATATTGCAGAAGCTAAGGGAATGGAAATGCCAGAGCTTATTTCAGCAATGGAAGGTATTGTATATAGTGGAACTAAACTAAATATTTCTTACTATTTAGACGAAGTTTTAGATGAAGACCAGCAAGAAGAAATTCATGAGTACTTTTTGGAGAGTGACAATGATTCTATTAGCGGTGCTTTAGAAGAGTTCGAAGATGATTATGAAGAAGAGGAATTAAGACTTTACCGAATTCAATTTATAGCTACTGTAGCTAATTAATTGATTTCACATATTAAGTAAATTTTATAATTCAAGGAGTGTATGTATTTACACTCCTTATTTATTTTTACTACTCTGTATTTACAGAGAATGTTTTAGTCCTCTATGAGGTTTTAGTGCATCTCTAACAAACTTCATTTCTTCAGAACAAACCACTAGATAAGCGTAGTAGTGATCGTCCGAGACTTTTTCAATATCTGAATCTGTGGAATAGAGTTTTTCGATAGTAGCATACTCCTTCAGGTGTATTACGTGATGTATAGCAGTCTGTTCAGCAGTAGGACCTTTAAAATCCCATACTAATTTGATAAGTTCTTTCATCATTATTATTTTGAGTATTCAATGTAGTTTTAGATCTTTTTTTAAGAACCATTTTTATAAATCGTATAATTTAAGAGATCTTATTCTTATACAAGCAAATCTAATTTTTTTACATTGAATTACACAAATTAGGTATCAGCTTTTCGAGCGTCTTAATTTTTTATTAAGTATTTGTGAAATAAATCACTAAAAAAATAGTGCTTTTAAGCTTTTTACTTTATTAGTGAAAACATGAGTTTATCTGTGTTTATCATTACGTGATTGTTATGCTTTAGTGTTTTTTTCTCAGAAATAAATCAATACTTTTACACTTGTTTTTAATTTACGCTTTATGACTCAGAGAAAAATAGGTTCTATTTTGATGAATTTTGTAGTCTTGTTTTTATGTGTTTCATGTGAGTACTTTACACTTAAATCAGATGTAAATCCTATAGCTCAGGTGGACGATTCTTATTTGTATGAAGAAGATATTAAGCATTCTTCAGATAAGTCTATAGAGGAAGCTTCTATAAAAAAATGGGCAATAGAAGAATTATTGTTTCAGCAAGCATTACAAAGCCTGAGTTTAAAAGATCAAAACAGATTTGATGATTTAATTGATCAGTATAAACGAGATTTATATATCAATGCTTATCTTAATGAGTACGTCAAACAAAGGATAAAAACTACAGTAAATGATACTGATGTACTTCAATACTATAATGCTCATAAGGAGTTGTTTGTTTTATCTGATAATTTGATACGTTTTACTTATATCAAGCTCCCATTGGATTTTAGAGATACGAGTATTGTAAAAAGTATGTTTAAAAGTTTTAAAAAATCAGATAAAGATAACCTTGATAATTTATATGCAAGCTTTTTAGATACTAATTTAGGTGATAAACGCTCATGGTCTACTATGGATGAGCTGTATGTTAAGCTTCCTCATTTGAAGGATCACTCATCTAGAGATTATCTGAAAAAGAATCATGTATTTACTTATAATGTTACAGATGGGAAATATTTA
This sequence comes from uncultured Flavobacteriaceae bacterium, assembly GCA_964472695.1. Classification (GTDB taxonomy): domain Bacteria; phylum Bacteroidota; class Bacteroidia; order Flavobacteriales; family Flavobacteriaceae; genus Aquimarina. Next base: position 14,547 of record CAYYNF010000027.1, on the reverse strand, counting down.
TTTAAATTAGATGCTATAAAAAAGAAAGGGCAATATGCACCAATTGATTATGTTGAAAATGATATTAAACAGATTATTTTGAGCAAAAGAAAGATAAAACTACAGAACCAACTAGAAATAGAAATTTTAAAGGATGCACAACAAAAACAAAGATTTAAACAATTTAAGAACTAATATACTTAGTTGTTTAGCTATTTTTTCAGCTTTTCAAATTAGTGTAGCACAAACTGATAATATAGGTCAGGTTTCACAAGATACTGCCCCTCCTATGCGTAAGCTAATAGATGGTGTAGTAGCGGTTGTAGGTGATTTTATAATTTTAGAGAGTGATGTAGATAAGTCTATATTAGATCTTAAAAATCAAGGGGTTTCTATGTCAGAGGTTAATCGTTGTCAAATCATGGGAAGTTTACTGGAGAATAAGCTTTATAACCATCATGCCATTCAGGATAGTTTACCTATATCTAATCAGCAAATAGATCAGCAAGTAGAACAGCAGATTGCTTTTATGAAGCAACAGATAGGTTCAGAAGAGAAGGTTTTAGAGTTTTATAGGAAAGAAAGTATAATCGATTTAAAGTCACAGCTTTTTGAAATTGGAAAGTCACAGCAGTTATCTTCATCGATGCAGCAGAAAGTTCTGGAAGCAGTAACAATAACTCCTGATGAGGTAAAGCAATTTTTTAAAGCTATACCTAAAGATGAACGTCCAATAATTAATACTGAAGTTGAGATTTCTCAGATTGTTATTAAGCCTAAACCAGATCAAGGAGAAGTTGATAGAGTTATTAATCGTTTGAATCAGTTTCGTGAAGATGTATTGAACGGATCGAGTTTCGCTACGAAAGCGGTATTGTATTCTCAGGACCCAGGATCTAGATCTAATGGGGGGAAGTATGTTATTTCCCGTACAGATCCTTTTGCAAAAGAATTTAAACAAGTCGCATTTAGTCTTCAGGAAGGAGAGGTAAGTAAGCCTTTTAAAACGGATTTTGGGTATCATATTGTTACTGTCGATAAAATTATGGGGCAAAAAATACAGTTACGTCATGTGCTTTTGATTCCAGAGGTGAGTAGTTCTGATCTTACAAAATTTAAACAAACTACAGAAGATCTAAGACAGAAGATTGTTTCAGGAGAATTAACTTTTAGTGAAGCTGCAATCACTTACAGTGATGAAAAGGAAACAAAACATGATGGAGGTATTCTATTAAATCCTGTAACTTCTGACAGGCGATTTGAATTGTCGAAATTAGACCCGTCACTTTATACTCAGGTAGCTCATTTAGAAGAAGGTGAAGTGTCACCAGTGATTACTGATCAAGAGCGTACAGGGGCTAAGTATTATAAAATAATGACAGTCACTAAAAAAATAGCTGAACACGAAGCAAATTTTGCTAAAGATTACACAAAAATAAAAGAATTGGCATTAAACAAAAAGAAACTTGTTGCGATAGAAAAATGGCAAAATAAGAAAATTCAGGAAACTTATGTCAAGATTAATGAGCCTTATGCTGATTGTGAATACAATAATAATTGGTTAAAAAAATAAATAGGTAAAATGTCAGATGTTTTAGCAGTCGAGCAATTAGTAAAAAAGTATAAAAAGCTCAAACAAGAAATTTCGAAAATAATTGTAGGTCAGGAGGTTGTGGTTGATCAGATTATATTGTCTATTTTTTCGGGAGGGCATGCCTTGTTAATAGGGGTCCCTGGTTTAGCTAAAACATTGATGGTAAATACGGTTTCGCAGGTTTTAGGATTAGATTTTAAGCGTATTCAGTTTACCCCCGATTTAATGCCTAGTGATATTATTGGTAGTGAGATTTTAGATGATAGTAGGCGTTTTAAGTTTGTTAAAGGTCCTGTTTTTACGAATATTGTTTTAGCAGATGAGATTAATAGAACTCCGCCCAAAACTCAGGCAGCTCTTCTTGAGGCAATGCAAGAAAAAACAGTAACTGTTGCTGGTAAATCATATGAATTATCAAAACCTTATTTTGTTTTAGCGACTCAAAATCCTATTGAACAAGAGGGGACTTATCCATTACCTGAAGCTCAACTGGATCGTTTCATGTTTTCCATACAATTAGATTATCCTACTTTTGAAGAAGAGGTAGCTGTTGTGAAGTCTACAACAGATGGTAAGAAAAAGAATTTAGAAACACATTTTACCTCTCAAGAGATTATCGATATCCAGAATTTGATTCGTAGAGTTCCTGTAGCAGACAATGTTGTTGAGTATGCTGTAAAGCTTGTTGCGAAAACAAGACCAAATACAAAATTAGCACATGAAATTGTTAATCAATATATTGATTGGGGAGCTGGACCTAGAGCTTCTCAAAATTTGATTTTAGCAGCTAAAACCCATGCCGTATTACACGGAAAGTTCTCGCCTGATATTGAAGATGTGAAGGCAGTTGCTATTGGTATTTTACAGCACCGAATTGTAAAAAATTATAAAGCTGATTCAGATGGGTTCACTATCAGAAAAATTATTACAGCTATTTTGTAGGTGTTTTCCAATACTACCTCTATATTTTTTATACACTCAAGAAAATAAAGTAATTTAGAATAATAATGTACCGTTTAGATTTTTGTAGAAACTCTCGATAACTATCAATACTTTTTGTAATTTAGAAAACGTAATACATTGTTGTGTGTGAACGTTTCATAGCTTCTTATAGAATGTGACTTACTCATAACTCGTATAAGAAATAATATCAATTGAGTTATTTTTTTCTTTTTCCCTTCTAGGGAAAAAGAAACGACTTATTACGCGTCATAATAATTTTCAATTGGTATAAACATGGTAAAACGCTGTGTTAAAGAAGGCTTGTATATGCCTATTGTTAAGGCATAGCATTTAATTTAAAAATGTAATTTTAATAGAGAATATCTTTAGTATTAATTTTTTAAAATCTCACTTTATCAAAAGTATCATAAAACTTCTTCGTTGTCATCAGTACGTTAAGAATTTATTCATATTTGCCCCCTTGTTTTTTTGTGGTGAATTCACCAATTTACAGATGTTACTCCATAGTTTGTATGCATTTGTATCTTTTTCGGCAATCGCCAGTGCTGTTTATATACTCAATGATTATTTAGATATTGAAGAAGATCGAAAGCATCCCAAAAAGAAGTATAGACCACTAGCATCAGGAAAAGTTTCTAAGGTGAAGGCTAAGTTTACGTTCATATTATTGATCGTGTTTGGAGGGGGGCTAATGTATAACCAAGCAAAGGAAGCCCTTGTTGTATTGTTAGCTTATATTGTTATTAATATTGCTTATTGTTTTTCATTAAAGCATATTGCTATTATAGATATTACAAGTATTGCCATAGGTTTCGTTCTAAGGTTGTTCATAGGGTCTCTTGTAAATGATGTGTTATTATCAAAGTGGATTGTTATAATGACTTTTTTATTGGCACTCTTTTTAGCACTAGCCAAAAGAAGGGATGATGTTATGCATTTTATAAACACAGGAAAGAAAATGAGAAAGGTTATTGATGGTTATAACCTTAAATTTATAGATAGTTGTATGATGGTCATGGCATCAGTTGTGATTGTAGCTTATATTATTTATACAGCTACCGCTGAGGTTTTTGGAGGACATACCCATAGTGAGTATCTTTATTTAACTTCTGTTTTTGTTATTATAGGGGTAATGCGTTATATGCAAATAACTTTTGTGGAACAAAATAGTGGCTCACCTACTGAAATCTTATTGAGTGATAAATTTACAGTAATGAATATGCTTAGTTGGATAGTTTCTTTTGTATATATTATTTATTTAGAGGTTTAATTCCTAATGAGAACATGAGTGATAAAAAAATTACAAGTTGGGGCAATTACCCAAGAGTTTTACCTAAAAGTTTTACCTGGAACCTTGAAACAATTCTAAAAAAAATACAAGACAAACAGCCGTTAATACCTTATGGTAATGGGAGGAGCTATGGCGATAGTGCCCTCAATGATTATGTAATTGATATGAGAAGTCATAATCTTTTCCTTGATTTTGATGAAGTTAAAGGGATTTTACATGTACAGTCAGGAGTATTATTATCAGATGTTATTGAAGTTTTCGTGCCTAAAGGTTGGTTTCTACAAGTGTCACCAGGTACAAAATTAATTACTATAGGGGGAGCTATAGCTAGTGATGTTCATGGCAAGAACCATCATATACAAGGTTGTTTTAGTGAGTCGGTAGAGGAGTTCACTTTATTGCTTCCTGATGGAAGTTTAGAGGTTTGTAGTTCCTTAAAGAATCAACCTCTATTCAGAGCAACTTGTGGTGGTATGGGACTTACAGGGGTGATTATTGATGCTAAAATTCGATTAAAAAAAATCAATTCAAAGCATATTAATCAAACTATTATTAAGGCTAGTTCTCTTAAGGATACTTTCGAAGCTTTTGAGAAATATAAGAATATGCCTTATTCGGTTGCTTGGATAGATTGTTTGGCAAAAGGTAAAGCCTTAGGAAGGTCTCTATTAATGATAGGAGATTTTGCTAATGATAGTAACTTGAGTTATACTCCTAAAAAGCGTTTAAATATCCCGTTTTATTTTCCTTCATTTGCCCTCAATAATTTTACTGTTAAGGCTTTTAATTTTTTGTACTATCATAAAGTTCGCAGTTCAAAAATACAGTCTAAAGTAGATTTAGAGCAATTTTTTTATCCTTTAGATAGTATTCGTAATTGGAATCGTATTTATGGAAAAGGTGGGTTTACGCAATATCAATTTATTTTGCCTTTATCAGAAAGTTACAAGGGGTTGGAAGAGATATTGACTCATATAGCATTATCTAAAAAGGGATCATTTTTAGCAGTGTTAAAACTTTACGGAAAGTCTAACGAAAATTATTTATCTTTCCCTATGGAAGGTTACAGTTTGGCTCTTGATTTTAAAATAGAACCGGGTTTGTTTGAATTATTAGAGCAGTTAGACGCCATTGTATTAAAATATAGCGGTAGAGTATACCTTGCTAAAGATGTGCGATTGTCTAAAGAGAACTTCGAGAAAAGTTACCCTAAGTTACCAACTTTTAGAGAAATTAGAAAAAAATATGGTCTGTATGAAGTTTTTAGCTCTTTACAGTCCAAAAGATTAGGTATTTAATATGGAATACATACTTATTGTAGGAGCTAAAAGTGCTATTGCCAAGGCTATCGCACATACTTATGCTCAAAAAGGTTATAACCTTTATTTAGCCGCCCGAAACTCAGTCCAATTAGAAGATTTTTCCAGAGATTTACGTATTCGTTATACTTGTGAAGTGTCTATAGTTGAGTTAGATATATTACAATATGAAACGCATCAGGCTATATACGAATCGCTGAAACATAAACCTATAGGGGTAATATCAGTAGTGGGGTACTTGGGAACACAGGAAAATGCTCAGCATAATTCCGTTGAAACACAGAAGATTACTAATACCAATTATACTGGTCCAGTGAATTTTCTAAACATTGTAGCAAATGATTTTGAAATAAATAAAAAGGGGTTTATTGTCGGGATAAGTTCTGTAGCTGGTGACCGTGGTCGAAAGACAAACTATACTTACGGTGCTGCTAAGGCAGCTTTTTCAACTTATTTATCAGGTTTACGTAATCGTTTATATGCTGCTAATGTACATGTTCTTGATGTGAAACCAGGTTTTGTAGATACTCCTATGACCGTAGGAATGAACCTACCGAAATTACTCACAGCACAACCCAACGAAGTAGCAAAAGATATATTTAAGGCACAACAAAAACAAAAAAATACGCTTTATACTAAATATTTTTGGAAGTATATTATGCTTATTATTAAGTTAATACCAGAGCCTATTTTTAAGAAAATGAACTTGTAGGAGTAGGTAATACCAATTGAAATATTATTTGTTGTATGAATAATATTTCAATTGGTATAGTAACTTCAGAACATAATTTAATCTTTTACCATATTTAATTCATGCAATTACATATAAATAAAAAAAATGATTCTTATACGTTAATCATATTTGGTTTAATGTTACTCATCAACTTTTGGTTATTCGGTAGGTTCACCGTTGACGATGCTTTTATTTCATGGCGTTATGGGAAGAACTTAGTAGAAACAGGTATTTGGAATTACAACCCTTCTACAGTAGATATGACTCAGGCTTATACGAATCCTATTTTTGCGATATTAAGTATTATTCCTAATTACCTTGGAACCGATGTAGTTTTGTTTTTTAAGCTAATTTCTTTGCTCAACTTAGCATGGTTTGTATGGTACTTTTGTCGTAAAACTACAAGTAATAGATTATTCTTATTGATATTTCTCAGTGTTCCAACCACCATGATTCATCTGTTTAGTGGTTTGGAAACGTTTACTTTCATATCTTTATTAGCCGTTTTGTTGATTAATCTTTATGAAAATAGATGGGGAATGTCTCAGGTGTGTACCATACTCTTGTTTTTAGTTCGCCCTGAATCGTGGTTGCTAGTAGGTTTTGTACCCTTGTATTTTTTGATTAAAGATATCGATTATAATTTCTCAAACATATCATCTTTCTTTAAGAGTTTATTTGATATCAAAAAATGGTGCTTTACAGATTTTATTAAATCATCAATAATATTAGGAGGATCTTTAGGATTGTATTTTTGGTTTCACAAAATGCATTTTGGGTATTTTTTACCAAATACTTTTTATATAAAATCAGCAGTATATTACGGTTTTAATTTGTTTCAGCTTTTATGGGTTATTTTTTTCTGTGCCCCATTATTAGCATTAGTGTTACAAAAGAGGTACAGCTTATTTATAGTAAGTTTCCTATTTTTTATGACAATAGGTTTTAAATACGCTACATCTCGTTTACAAATGGATTACGCTATGCGTTTTAGCTTTCATATACTCGCACCAATCTTTTTGTTTTGGGTATATCTTAAAAAATATTTACCCGATTCTGAAATAGATATGTCAGATCAAGACGGTATATTATCAAATTTAGGAAAGGTTAAAGTACTTCCGTTAATTTCATCGGCATTATTATTCTTGTATTTTACTCAAAGTACAAAGACAGGAGTTAGCTTTTATATGGATTACTATCCTAGAGCAATAGACTCTTATGTAAAAACGGGTCATGCTTTTAAAGGTCTTAGTAATGAAATAGATATTTTTTCATGTGGTGATGCAGGAATAATTGCTTATCAATCTGAATTAGAGGCGCTGGATACCATTGGTTTAGGTAGTTCGATGGTTGGTCAAGAGGGATGGTTAAATCCTACTATTATGGATAATTACAATCCTGATATTGTCGTATTACATGGGAATGATGACGGGTTAATGTATTCTATTTTTAATACAACTTGTGCTTATGATTGGGTAGAAGCTCAAAATACCTATAAACACAGGTATTTATTATACTATTCACAAGAGTATATTTTGAATATTTTTACAAAAAAACATTATCCTATATTAGAAGAGGTTTGCCAGTATTCGAAGTCCTGTAATGATAAGACACATACTGAATATCGAAAAATACAATTAGTAAATCCTCCTTGGAGCTATTGGCATGAGTAAAATTGCATTTTTTGACTTTGATGGAACACTTACTTATAAAGATACGATGTTAGACTTTATACGTTTTATGGTGGGTACTAAGCGTTTCATATTAGGAATATTTCGTTGTGCTCCTATGTTATTGGCTTTTAAGCTAGGTTTTGTCTCGAATAATCGTGCTAAAGAATATTTTCTAACTCACTTTTTAGAAGGGGTAGATGAGCAATATTTTAAAGAGTCTGCCAAGCGTTATAGCTTATCTCAAATAGATTCATTGTTACGACCAAAGGCTATAGAACGTATAAAATGGCATAAAGAGCAAGGTGACTATATCGTTATTGTTTCTGCATCTATGAAGTCTTGGTTAGCACCTTGGTGTAGTCGTGAGGGGGTTGCTTTAATTTCAACAGCTCTTGAATTCTCTAAAGGAAAGTGTACTGGTAAATTGGAAACTCCTAATTGTTATGGAGAAGAGAAGGTAAAGCGTATTCTACATGAATATGATTTAAATAACTATACTGAAACTTACGCCTATGGTGATACTTCAGGAGATAAGCCTATGTTGTCACTTGTAGATCATGCCTATTACCGTCATTTTTAATTGACATTAAGTGTAAGTTGATTGTTTATGTGGTGGTTTCAGTACTCTTTAAATCATACTAATTCAACTTATTTATACGACAAATAAGTTGAATTGGTACAATAAATACCTCCCAAGGGTAGTTTACAATGACATTTGTGATGTAGATCTACGTAAGTTTCTACTTTGGGTTTCACCAGAGGTACGCTGTCTTTCTTCAGGAGATTTATCACGGTTGATTGCTCTGTTGAACGCCTCTATGTCTTGTGAAGTAGTTTCTTTTAAATCAGTATCTTGTGTTTGGTTTTCGCCAAATTTTCGACTAACTTCTTTAATTTTAATTTCTAATACTTGTTTATAGTTTTCTACGTAGGCTTCTAGGTTATCTGTACCCACATCATAGTTTTCGATAGCTTTTTTGAGTTTTTCTATAAAAATTGTTTTCTGTAATTCAGGAATACATAGGTCGTTCGATTCACCCGCTATATACATTTCGTTGATGTTTTCATCTTGTGCACATAGTTGAGTTACAAAGTCTTTAATATTATCACCAATCCTATCGGTGTTGATTTCGGCGGTAAGTTCGAGAGCTCTGGTTTCTTTTCGGGTAATGCGGGCTACTTTCTGAGGGTCGATCTCAAAATAGGGTATAGATTCACCCTGATTTCCTCTCCTATATTTGACAACAGGTCGTTCCTTGTTATCTTCACCTATCTCGGTTTTGCACAACGAACCTACCAAAAGTTCCATTTGTCGTGCCTTTACCTGCTCTATGGCAAAAGTAGGGTTGTTTCCTATCGAAAAATTCCCTTTAGGCATACCTACTACTAGTGCAGGCACTATACGTAGGTGTCCGTTAGGGTCAGGCTCGTCATTGGCTATTGTTGCTCGGTGTTGTTGTCCTCGTAACATTAGTACAGCACCTGCTGTATTCTCAATGGGGTCACTTGTGAGTTTTACCTCATCTATAGCAAAAGCTTTAGCTTCAGGAGATAAGCTGTCGTCTGCTTTGATCGTTTCAATTTCTCTAGAAATTAGCTTTCTAAAGTGTTCTTGTATCGCTTTATCTTCAAGAATCGTTTGTAGTTCTGTATTGTTGATTTTCCGAGCATTTTTGGGCATTACGAGTGTATCCATCACTAAGCTATCGATTAATGGCGTGTTACAATTCCCTAGTCCTTGTGCCATTTTACTAAGTAAGGTGGCTTTTTCTTCTATACTTTTTTCAGGATCGCTTAGTTGTTCTAGGTTATAAATAAGAGCAGGGATAAGTACTTTTTGTTTTAAGGGGCTATCCTTTTGCTCTAAAACTGCTGCTAAAAAATTGTTTAGGATGCCGGCAGCACTTTTGTGGTAATCAGGATTCCCTAGTTGAATTCCAGTATAAAGTCTTAGTTTTGTGTCTATAAATACACGATCTATCGCTTCAAAATCGATATTTTCGATAACTATATTATTAGGGTTTTCACGTGAAAGTACGCCCAATCGTGTATTTACGGAACGTATTTCATTCAGAGAAGAAAAGTTTCTTTCGCTCAAAATTTTATCATTCTCAGCACGTTGATCGTTGGCCATATAGGAGTTAAACCAAGAAGGAGAAAGTTTAAGAAGTTGTTTTCTCCTTAGAATTTCCTGTTTAATTATATCACAAGAAGAAGTTTCAGGATGAAAAACCAAGCGGTTGCCTTCTTTTTGGATTATACCTTCTAAGGCATTCTTTTTAAGAATGTATGCCCACTGGTCATCATTAATTATCCCGTTAGTTTGCTGTTTACTAATATCAGCAAAGGCATATTGCATTAGCTGTGCGTAGTTGGGGTGTGTTGTCAACTGTGTTTTTAGGGCTATTAGTTCACCTATATATTCTTGCCATATCGCTGGAGAAAAAGGTGTTTTACTAGGGTCGAAACTCCCGTTAGTTTGAGCAGTTCTAAAATAGTTATCTAGGTTTTTGGCTGTTGGTAGTATTGATGTAGTGTTATTATTACTTAATCCTGCAATTAGTATTTTGGTGATTTCTGATTCAGGAGATTTTAAAGTACGACGAGCGTATATCTTTCCGTATTCATAAATTTCCTTAAACTCAGGATCTCTTTCAGCAGCTTTTTCTACAAGTTCTTGTTTGTTTTCTAGTTTTTGATGAGTGTTTCTATTTAGTCCTTGTGCATTCCATAGTTCAGGTGTGGTCTCTGTATTACGCATTTGATGTATAATTAAGGCTCGAATTTTTGTATTCAATGGACTACCTTTTTCTGCTAAAAATCGAGGACTGTCAATGTAATTACGCAAGTGCTTTTCGAGTTGTTCATTATTAAAGTAGGGGTGTGTACCTATTTCTTTAAGATCGGGTAAAAGTTGCTCTTGTAATGCTTGGTCTAAATGTGCTTGGGTAGGCAGTTGTATTGCCGTTTTAGGATCTATATTTTTCAGTGTCGCTAGGGTTTCTGGAGCATCGATATTATGAATACGGAAGCTGAGTCTCCCTTCAGTATCTATGGTTAAAGTGCTAATGTTATCTAGTCCAAAAAGCTTTTTTCTTTGTATTTGCTGTAGAGTGTTATCCGAGAATAAATCACGATGTTGGTTGTTTATTACACATTCTGTAAGTAATTCGCGTAGACCTTCAGGTGTTTCTTGTTCTTGTTTTCGATTTAGATGCTTAAAATGATTTTGGCATTGTGTCGTGAATTTTTTGAAGAAAGCATTAGCAAGTATCGCTTCTTCTTCAGTAAATTGATGTTTTCTTAAATATTGAAATATTTTAGTAGAAATATTATCAATTTTGATGTTGTTAGGTTGTGTTAAGTAATATTGAAATATAAAGTTATGTAAACGTTCCTGTTCATTTTCGCTTAGGTTACTTGTATGAGCTTTATCTAGTAAGCCTAGGGCTGTGGTGGTTATTTGGGGTATTTGCTTTTCGTATAATCGATAGAGTTCTGGAGACAAATTCTTTAGTGCTTTTTTTTCAGTGGCGTCTAATTCTCGTGATAAATTTGCCATACGCAGTACGGGTTTATCTTCAAGGTTTGTTTCTGAAAAAGCTTTTAGTACAGGGAAATTACGTAGCAGATTGGTATTGATTTCAATAGCTTCCCCTTGACTAAGTTGTTCTATTAGTTTTGATATATACCTTTTAGCAACGGGGTGTTGGGGGGTTTTTGTTAAAAAGTAATATACACGACTTTGTAAGGCCTTATCCACATTATTACCGAATAAGTCTTTAGTTTCAGTATTTTCTAATTTGCGATCTATTTCAGATACAAAATTATTAAGATGTTCTTTTAATGCGGGTAATCGGTCTAAAAATGAGCCTTCAGACAGCTCAAAATGTGTACTAAAATCATTATTAGAAGGTTGCGTGTTTATTTTGATAGGTAAACTATCTACATTAAAAACTCTTAATTTATTTGCAATAGCGATGCGTTCAAACCTTTCAGCTTCATGACCTAGTAAATGAGTATTGAAATCACGCAGTGCCTCAAGACTTAACATACTGTCAGGATAGCGTTGTAAGTCACATATCCAAAACCTTAAGGCGCTTTCTTGCAATGTACTAAGTCCTTCTCTATTTTGACTAGCTGTCAGGTGGTGTGTTAAACGCTCTATGATGGCATCTTTAGATAAAAAATTACGATAACTAGCATGCATAATTTTATAGTGATCTTCTTGCACTAGTAGTCTGTCGATATCTTTTTCAGAAACTTTTTCTTCTATACACTCTCTCATACCCTTACTAATTTCAGGGTGTTGAAAACCCATAACTGTAGTAATGTTTTCTAAGCGATTAGCCCATTCTAGCACATTATGGCTCCTAAGTTCTTCATTAATTACACTCATAGTCATTGAGATGAAGCCTACATTGGGGAACTTTTGAGTTATTGCTTGTTGACTTTCAGAAGGGAGTTGTTGAAAAGTTCCTGAGAGTGCTTGTATTATAAAAAGTTTCTCTAAAGTTTTATAAGTTATTTCTTGGAGTTGGTCTACCGAGAATTGAGGGTATTTCTGCTTTAAAGCATGTACATTTATTTCTTTGTTTTGTGAAAGCTCATTAGCTATATCATTTTCTACCTCTAAAAAGGTTACTCTTTCACTTAATTGACTAAAAATACCACTCATGAATTTTTTTGATTAAAAATATAATCTTTGAAGTTAGTCTTTTTGAAAATTCAGTGTTTTAGGCTCATTGTTAGGTAAAGAAACATCATTTTTTAATGAAGAAAAGTAGGAGGTTTCTAGTATTCAAAACTTGTATCTTTTTTTGTAAGATGTTTTAAGTTAGTTTATTAGTTAGGGGTAGGGTAAAACATTTAGTTTAAGCCTAAAACAAAGCTTAAAATTCCTAGTATATTTATAGAAAACCTTTTACTCCTAATTCGTATCATAAAATTTAAACAATGGCAAATAGTACTTATGTTCAGTTTCGATACACAATCCTAGATAAATTATTACGTACTTATACTTTGAGCTTTGAGGTATTAAGAGCAAAAATTAATGATGAAATTTCGGTTAGGTACCCGGGTAAACAAATATCAGTAAGGACATTACGGGGTGATATTAAGTATTTTCGAACTGTTTTTAAAGCACCAATACCTCAAGGACATAAACAGTACACCTATAGCGATTCTAATTTTAGTATAGCAAATGTAAGCTTAACAGATAAAGATTTAAAGCTTATTGAAGAAGCTCAAAACCTATTAGAGCGTTTTGATAATCACCCTAAATATTACAGACTCAGAGAAGCTTTAGTGTCTTTAATTGATATGGATGAAGAAGATAAATCTTTGGCTAGTAAAGTCATTTATTACGATCATAACGATGAGTATATGGGTATTCAGCATTTAAAGCCCATGTTCCTAGCCATAAAAAACAAACAGGTGCTCAATATTAAGTATCAACCTTATGCAGGGAATAGCTATTCTTTTGATTTTCATCCGCAAATTATAAAGCAGTACAATCGTAGGTATTTTGTTTTTGGTATCAATCACGATAAACAAGGGGTTGAAAAATGGAGTATTCCTTTAGATAATCGGTTGATTGGTTTTGAACCTAACCCTCAAATTTCGTATCAGGAAATGAATACCGATTGGTCGGCGTATTTTAGAAATATGGTAGGGGTAACCAAAGACCCTAATAAAGGTTTAGAACAAGTTCATCTGAAGTTTAAAAATGGAAGGGATGCCTATTTTAAATCGAAACCTTTTGTCTCGGATTATGATTATTTCGATGAAAATTCAGGTGAAGTATTTTTTGAAATACATATTAACCTGGAATTGATACAACAAATTTTATCTTACGGAAAAGATGTGGTGGTGCTAAAACCTGAAAGTTTACGCATAGCACTACAAAAAGAAGTAGAGCAAATGTTTAAAAATTACCATAGTGCAGATTAGTTGCATAGTTAATGTTTAGTATTGCCATACTAATGTTTAAAAGCAATTATGATGTTCAAAAAGTATAGTTCTATTGAAAATACCTATCGCACCGAGTTTTTAGAACGTATAAAAGCCCATGGTTTTTGGAATAATACCTATGTAGTACAAGAAAAAGTACATGGTGCTAATCTTAGCTTTTTTACTACTGATGGACAGCATTTTGAAACGGCTCGTAGGCTCGATGTATTAGTAGCTGATGAACCTTTCTATAACCACCAGCAGCTATTAGTACAGTTACTTCCTAAGTTAAAAAGCATTTGGACAGATTTAAAAAAACAAAATCCCGATATGCAGCAGCTTACTGTTTTTGGTGAGGTGATTGGTGGCGAATATCCGCATGAGGCGGTAACCCCTGACTCTAAAGCCTTGCTAGTGCAAAAAGGAATTTATTACAGCCCTAGTAACCAGTTTTTTGCTTTTGATATTTTGGTAGATCTTACGGATTATTTAGATGTAGAATACGCTAATGCCCTTTTTGAAAAGTACGCACTACTACATGCCAAAACTATTTTTAAAGGAAGCTTACAAGAGTGTTTGGCTTATCCTAACGATTTTGACTCTCAAGTGCCTCAGCAGTTACAACTCCCTACACTAAGCCCTAATATCATTGAAGGTACTGTAATAAAACCCTTAAAAGCGAAACGCTTAAAAACAGGGTCTAGGGTAGTGCTGAAAAATAAAAATGAAAAGTGGCGTGAAAATAAACGTTTTCACAAAAGTATAGAACTGAATGAGCTTGTACCCGAAAAGATCGCAAAGTTACAAGAGGCAATACTAACCTATGTAACACCAAATCGTTTTGCTAATGTACTGAGTAAATTAGGACAAGTGACCTCTAAAGACTATGGTAAAGTACTAGGAATGTTTTATAAAGACATTACTACCGATTTTCTGAAAGATTATGAGGCTGTTTGTGCTACACTTGACAAAAAGGAACTTAAGACGGTTACGAAATCTTTTTTTGAGCATTCCCAAAAAATGGTAAAAGAATATTTTAATAC
>CAYYNF010000026.1:0-17520 GCA_964472695.1 uncultured Flavobacteriaceae bacterium | reverse complement strand
ACAGTGCTAACGAAATCCAAAATTTACAAGAAGTAATCTCTCAAAACCCAAGTGCGGGAAATGCAAACATCACCGAACTAGCTGATCCTGTAAACAATCAAGATGCTGCTACTAAAAACTATATTGATAACGCCATCACGAATTCAGACGACAACGATCTTGATAAAGACAACACAAACGAAATCCAAAACTTACAAGAAGTAATCAACGAAAATCCTAGTGCGGGAAACCAAAATATAACTGAACTGGCTGATCCTGTAAACAATCAAGATGCTGCTACTAAAAATTATATTGATAACGCCATTACAAATTCGGATGATAATGATGAGGATAAAATAACAGGTAATGAAATTGTAAATGCTACAGACAGTACACTAAGAAGGAGTGGAAGTGGAACAGCGGCTGACCCTTATACCATTGACGTAGCTGATAACGGCATTGACACTAATGAACTTGCTGACAAGAGTGTAACAAACTCGAAAATTGCTAATAGAGCGGTAAACCTTGATCATCTCAAAGAAGGAAGCAGTGTAGGGCAATTAATGCAATGGAATGGTGCTAGCTGGGTATTAGTTGGCACATCATCTATTGATAACCAAAATGCAAATGAGGTATCTATTGTCGATGCTGGAAACAACTTTGGAGCAACCACTGTAGAAGCTGCACTTAGCGAAATTAACAGTAAGCTAACAGCAAACTATATCAATATTGCCGATACTTCAAATAACTTTTCAGCTAACACTGTAGAAAGTGCACTTACAGAATTACACAACTACATAGAAGTCGTAGAAAATGCAGATAATGATTCTACTACAGGTAATGAAATTCTTGATGCCACAGACAATACACTGATAAGAAGTGGAGCTGGGACTACATCAAGTCCTTACACACTTGATGTAGCAGATAATGGAATTGGAACAAATGAACTTACTGATAGTGCTGTAACTACTAATAAAATTTCTAGTGGTGACAATAACAGTGTACTGATAACCAATAACACAGGGAATGTTTCATGGCAGGATCAAGATACGTTTGGGCAGAATATATTAGCTAATATGCCTGTTATATACGCTGCTGGACGTCATGAAGCAGATGAACTTTCAGACAATACACCTAAAAGTGTTTACAATGCTACAATAATAAGAACCTCACAAGGAATCTTTGAAATAAACTTTATAAATGACATCGGGACCTCTAATTATATTATACAATTAAGCGTAGAGAACTGTAATGGTGACTGCCCTGATAATGGAAGTAATAGACATGACGCTCCTAGCATTGTATACTCAAATGTAACCTCAACAGGATTCACCGTAACTACTGGTGATAATGATAATGGAGCCTCAAATGTAGCTCTAGCAGATCTTGGATTTATGTTTTCGGTCATAAAGTTACCGAATATCAACTAACAAATCACTGAATAAACTACTAAACCATACTTAAAAAACCTTTGCTAAATGCACCTAAACAATTTGATAAAATTATTAATTCCAATACTATTACTACACTACAATAGCTATGGACAACTTTATGTTAACAATCTAATGGGGCTTCCTACTGCTCAAACTTTAGATGAAATGAATGCCCTAACCTCTGGAGTTCAAAAAGGGGCTATCGTATATAACCTTGAAGATGACAATATTTATCGATTCACTGGAAGTAAATGGAAAACTAATAGTGCTCCAAAAGTATACAGTGGTTTTTTTACGATTGATCATACGCAACATAATACAACAGTAGATATTGACAAACTCCCTTTTCAACCTAGTAATATTACATTTACAGCACATGCTAATGTTGAAGAGTTTGGAATAAACACCGATAATGGAACTGCTAATAACGATAGAGGAATACGAAACTCTCTTGGAACTATGAATGGATATGCTAGATCAGATAACGGAAACATAGAGCAAGGAGTAATCTACGTTGGTAGTCACGGAAACTCTGTTAATGATATTTCAAGATATTCATCAAATACTCAAAGTATTGGTGTAAGATATGGAGATCAAAATGGCCTATTACTAGGTACTATAGAAGCTAAAGTCACTACATTTTTAACCAATGGCTTCTCTTTATCTGTTACTTATAGCAACGGTACTGTAAACTCCCCTAACAGTAATATCGCACTAAATGTGAAACCTACAGATATAAATAATGAAGGTCTCCTAGTGTTTTTCACCGCCTACGAGTAATCGTAAACACCGTAAAACTCTATTAAAAATTAGTTAATACAGTATTCGAAAAATAACCTAAATGAAAGAATTCATAAAAACTTTAGTCACCTACTATAGTATATTTGGGGTAGTGCATCTATCCTTTGCACAAACCTATACTACGTATACAGGTACAGATAGTAACATCACTACTCATGAAGGAAGTAATATTAGTTTTTTTGGTGATCTAAATAACGATGGAAACTTTGATGAATTAGGAGGTACCGTACATTTCACCAACGAAGAAGAAAGACTAAATATCACAGGTAAAAATTCACCCCACTTCTTTGAGATGATTGTGAATGCTCCACATGATCTTTTTTTAGATAGTACATCGCACATTCATTTAAATACAGAACTTTCAGAAGGCTATATTATCACCCCTAAGGAATACAATGACACTTCATTACATTTTTCTGAAACGAATATGTACACCTGTCACAAAGACGAATTACATATAGACGGCTACATTAGTTATACTGGGAATAATTCATTCTATTTTCCTATTGGAAATAAGTTCCGTACCAGAGGAATAGAACTCCCTGCTGGTGCTTCTATAAACACTACAAAAGCAGCCTACTTTTACGAAGACCCTAATACCCCTAGTACATTTCCGATCTTAGATACAGATATTAGAAATGACGACTTATCGATAGTAAGTAATTTTGAATTTTGGGATTTAGATGGCAACACACCTACTACAGTGACACTTACATGGGATGAACTTAGTAATTTCTCTTCACTATTTCCTAATAACGAAATCTCTAAACTTACCATAGCAGGTTGGAGTACCGCTAACAAACGTTGGGAAAACCTTGGAAAAACTAATATGTCTACCGAAAATAAGACAATTACCTCAGATACTTTTATACCTAATGACTATGAAGCAATCACTTTTGCTAAACAAGCTTATGGTATTGACGATCGATTAGAAATATTTAATGGAATATTTACTGATAATACTAATACCTCTCCTAATGCATTCTTTAGAATAAGAGGTATCAATAGTTTTCCTGAAAATAATTTAAAAATATTTAACCGATGGGGAGCTCTTGTTTATGAAAAAGATCACTATACGTATCCTGGTGATGATGTTGCTCATAATCCCGATGATGTTTTTACAGGAATTGCTAATAAATCTAACAAACTTATAAAGAAATCCAAAAGACTTCCTGATGGCACTTACTATTATATTTTGACATTGACATCTGAATTATTTGGACAACAAGAACGTGTTGGTTACCTATATCTTAGTAGTTCTAAGAAAACAGAGTAATCAAACATATAAAATATAGACTACACAACAATTATATATCAATAACACTATTCAATTCAAAGGATAAACAATAACTTGCATTTTGAACTGTAATTTATAATTAATATGAAATTATCTATATCATATATAAGAAAGTTTTTCTATTTCTCTTCTTTACTTATCTCTACACTATGCTTTAGTCAGCAGTCATTTAGTATCGATGAACTGATTGGAAATAAACTTCCCGAAGACATCAAAAACAACTATAATTTACGTAATGAAGTTTATGAAGCTTTTTCAAAAATGCAAGAAGCTGCAAAGTTAGATGGTATTGAGATCATAATCGCTTCTGGTTACCGAAGTGCTCAACGTCAGCTATCAATATGGAATAGGAAATATGATCGTTTTCAGAAACAAGGACTTAGCGATTTAGCATGTGTTAATAAAATTATGGAATACTCTACTCTACCTGGTACCTCTAGACATCATTGGGGAACCGACCTAGATTTGGTTATGAAAGTTGATAAAAATCCTAAAAGTCTATTAATGACAGAAAATTACGAAAAAGGAGGAGTATTTCATCCTCTGAAAATATGGATGGATACACATGCTAGTAAATTTGGATTTAAGCTTGTATATACAAATATTCCTAATCGTAAAGGTTTTTCATATGAACCTTGGCACTACACCTACGCCCCTACCTCAGAAGCTATGATGGAAGCATATATTAAAGAAAACTGCATCTTGAAAATTGATCTTGATAAGATAAAAGGATGTCATGAAATCACTCCTGAAAAGTTGATAACCTATTATAACGAAAACATCATTATACTAAATTTAAAATAACTACAGT
Source organism: uncultured Flavobacteriaceae bacterium (assembly GCA_964472695.1). Classification (GTDB taxonomy): domain Bacteria; phylum Bacteroidota; class Bacteroidia; order Flavobacteriales; family Flavobacteriaceae; genus Aquimarina. The sequence continues at coordinate 13,199 of CAYYNF010000026.1, read as the reverse complement.
TACCATAAAATTACGCTCTACATTTTGTGTCAAAATAAAAAACAGGTATAATTATTGATTGGTTCCTAAAAAATAAAACTATGAAAGTTATCAAAAACAAAATATTTACAATAAGTCTTTTTTCAATATTTTACTTACAAGCCCAAGAAAAACGAACATTTGCTGAATCAATTCATTACTATATTGACATTAACGGCACTTCAGAGCAATATGATGAAGCTATAGATCAACTATTTATAATGCTTCAAAATCAATATGAAGATCAGCAAGTACCTGAAGAAACATGGGAGGAACTCAAAACTGAAAAACAAGCAGCACTTAGCCAAATAAAGCTGATGTTAGCTTCGGCATACCGTACACACTTCAATCATAATCAAATAAAAGATTGTATTACATTTTATGAATCTTCAGCAGCAAAGCAATACATTGAAGACCCAACACAACTATCGGTAGATGACCGTAAAACTATTGGTGATTTTTACAATTCTGAAACAGGACACATCTTACAGGAAAAAGCTAGTATACTTAGCAAAGAATGTGCTAGTATTAGTGAAAATTGGAGTAGCCAGCTATATATTAAGATGAAAGAAAAGCTATCTGAAAAAGGGTACCACATAAATTAGACTACTATTTATGATTAGCATACTTTAATAAAGTAGTTTTATAGAGGTAAATACAAATGAGATTTGCCTAAATCAAGTATAATACCAACTGAAAATTAAGATGCCATAAATAATAATTCAATTGATATAATCTTAGAAAAAATAGTCAATTACCTTTGACTCGTATTTGAAGATTTTTTCCCCTTTTGAATAGGGTTAGACTCCTTATTCCCTTTTAATAGATTAGGTTTATCATTTATCATGAGTCCACCTGTATATTTCTTATATTCTGAAAGGTTATTTACTTTCACAAAAGACTTATCTACAGTAGGAATAGGTGGTAACTCTTCAAATTGATAGTCCGCTTCTAATTCATCTACTAAATTGCGAAGTTCTTCATAATTACTTTTCGATAAGCTACTAGGAGATATATTACTTATGTGATCAAAAGTCTTCTTAATACTTGCTCTTAAAAAGGTTTTAGCCGAATTCAATAATGAATTATGAAGCTCTTGTTCTTTGTTTAAAGAATTATCGGATAGAGGTTTTGAATTCTTTTTCACTTCATATGAAGCTAACCTATCTAGTAATGGTTTTTCTAGATCTACTTCACTACTCACAGGAGTTACAGACTCATCAACACACTCATTTTCAACTAAACTATCTAATCGCAACTGGTTAATGTTTGCATAACCATAATCTGGCTGATGAGTTCCCTCTAATGTAAAAGGGGTAAAATCAATTTTATCTAAAGTATCATGAGACTTAACACCTGGCTCAGGCACACTATCTACAGCCTGATAATATAATGATCTAAACTTTTTGGATAAATCTCCTAAACTTTTTGTTCTATATTCTTCAGACAATAAAGTTTCTATACCTTCAGGAAGTTGTGCTTGTAAATACTCGTAATGCTCTTGAAATATAGTATCCGTTTTATGACGGTACTTTGGATCTATAAACTGATACACTTTTGAATAATGTTCTAAAGTAGCCTGTGATTTTTGATAAGTTTCAGACAAAGAATTAAGCAAAAAATCTAGATGCCCCTGTACCTTTAAGGACAATTTAGCTAATTGTATCGCTAAGTGATTTTTCACCATAAAGACCTCTAAATTGGTTAAACCTTCTACATAGCCCAACTCTAACATATTAACTGCTAAATCTTGAGTCTCTTGGTCTTTATCTTCTAATATCTTCTCTATAGAAGAACAATGCATATTAATTTGATCAATAGACTGCTGATACTTCCTCTCAAAAACAGACTTTATCTCTTCTAAGAAATCTTTTTGGGAAACTCTCTTATCATAATCTTGGTAAGATGGCAATCTATAAAATAAACTCATATACTATTCTTTTTTAGAAAAAAATCACTTAACAACAGATCATTAAACTATAATCATGAAATAATAACTTTTACGTAAAGTTAATAAATAAGAACATACGTTTTGTTACTGATTGACTAGTAACCTATTTTTTAGACAACCTGTTTACTGACAGTTAAGTATTTATTAAAAAAAGCACAATACACTAGACAAGATACACAATAACAACACTTAATCTAACAGAAAAAACCTCTACAATAAATATATTGTAGAGGTTTTTTAAACTGATTATAATGATTTATTAAGAAACAACAGCCTCTTTCATCGCTTTTCTCTCCTCTTCTACTCTTAATCTTTCTTCTTCTGCCTTACGTATTTTTTCTTGTAAACCAGAACGTTGTGCCACTTCATACATAACAGGTGTTGCTATAAACAATGATGAATAGGTACCAACTAACACACCAATAATCATTGAAAACATAAACCCTCTTAATGGCTCTGCAAAAATGAAAATAGTAATCAATACTAATAATGTAGTTAATGAAGTATTCAAAGTACGACTTAACGTACTACTCAATGCTGTATCTACCACCTTATCTAATGACCAAGAAGTATATTCTTTAAGGTATTCTCGAATCCTATCAAATACTACTACAGTATCATTCAATGAATATCCTATTACGGTTAATATAGCTGCAATAAACGCCTGATCAATTTCCATATTAAAAGGCATTACCTTATATAATAATGAAAATAAACCTAACACAATCATTACATCATGAAATACAGCCGCTACAGCACCAATACTGAAGCTTACATAACGGAAACGTAACAATATATATAAGAATACTACGAATAAAGATCCTAAGACAGCCCAAAATGCAGATTTTTTGATATCATCGGCAATCGTAGGCCCTACCTTCATAGATGACATTACCCCTTCAACTTTATCAGTATCTCCATTCGTGAAGCTTTCATAAGAAAGTCCTTCAGATAAATAAGGCTTTAATGCGTTATATAGCATTTCTTGAATTTGATTATCAACCTCAGTACCTGTTTCTTCTATTTTATATTTGGTCGTGATCTTTAACTGATTCGCAGCTCCAAAAGTTTTTGCCTCAGCACTTCCAAATATTTCAGTCAATTTTTGATCTACCTCAGAAGCATTCATATCTTTATTAAAACGCACGGTATAAGTACGACCTCCTACAAAATCAACTCCTTGATCTAAACCTTGAGTAACTAATGAACCTACTCCTGATAAAATAATTAAACCAGAAATAACATAAGCAATTTTACGTTTACTAAGGAATTCAATACTCATATTCTTGAACCAAGCTTTCGTAAATGACGTTGCAAACGTAAGTACTTTTCCTTTTCGGCTATCACCATCAATAAATAAACGTGTAATGAAAATAGCTGTAAATAATGAAGTTAAAATACCCACCATCAACGTGTAAGCAAATCCACGAATAGGTCCTGTTCCGAATACAAAAAGAATCACACCTGTTAAGAATGTAGTAATATTCGCATCTAAAATTGAAGATAACGCGTTACTAAACCCATCTTTAATCGCTTCTAATAAAGATTTACCTTTTGACAACTCTTCACGAATACGATCAAAAATCAGTACGTTAGCATCTACCGACATACCGATAGTTAATACAATACCTGCAATCCCAGGTAAAGTAAGTACAGCTTTTCTCGAAGCTAATACTCCGAAAATGAATAAAATATTTACTAGTAAGGCAACATCTGCAAAGATCCCTGCTTTTCCGTAGTAAAACACCATCCACACTAATACAATTCCTAAAGCAATGATAAATGAAGTCATCCCTGCATCAATAGCTTCCTGCCCTAATGAGGGTCCTACAATTTCACTCTGAATAATGTCAGCAGAAGCTGGTAATTTACCCGCACGTAGTACATTCGCTAAATCTTTTGCTTCAAGAATATCGAAATTACCTGTAATTTCACTGCGTCCTCCTGAAATAGCTCCACTACTTACACCTGGTGCAGAATACACTACATTATCCAATACAATAGCAATTTGACTTCTTTGCTGTGAAGCACGCCCTGTCATTTTTTCCCATATCTTGGCTCCTTGCCCATTCATTTGCATACTTACCGCTACTTTCCCTAACTGCGTATAAGTCTGCTGTGCATCGGTTACTACACTACCTGAAAGTTCAGGTGTATTTTTTCTATTTGCCTTAATAGCATATAAGTCAAAATAATTAGCTCCATCTTCCGCTTTTCCCCAAGCAAAACGGGTATAACGCTCTTTCCCTGAAAATAAAGCACGAGCTTTAGAACTATTCACATACGCCATAAACTGAGCCGTATCTTTTTTGGCAACTGTAGCAATAATAGGTCCCCCTGGATATACATTTGAATTTTCTGCTGGTGCTAATAAATCGAATAATGGATTTACCTCAGTCACTTCTTCTGGAGTCTCTGCATCTGCTAATAAGTCATCAATTCCATCATCACCTGTGGAAGCGTCTTTGGTAGCGTTTACCTTTTTTGCTTCTTTTTTGTAAACTTCATTTACCTGAGAAAGGTACCCAAGTACCTGGTCCATTTTGTAAACATCCCAGAACTCTAATTGTGCTGTACTCTGTAATAATTTCTTTACACGATCTACATCCTTAGCTCCTGGTAATTCTACAAGAATACGTCCTGTGTCTCCCAAACGTTGAATATTAGGCTGTGTAACTCCGAATTTATCAATACGCTTACGTAACACTTCAAAAGCAGAAATTACCGACTCGTTGATTTTTCTACGAATAACAGGCTTCACCTCATCATTAGTCATTCCCTGCTTTATTGAACCTTCAAGATCTCTTGTTAGGAAAATATCACTACTTGCCAATTTAGCATCTGGAAGCTCATCAAAAGCCGTAAAGAATGATTCTATGTAAGGTTCCTGAGCATCTTTTTGTATTTCGTCAGCTCTTAACAAAGCTTTATTAAATGCAGGATTTTTACTTTGATTGGTTAATCCTTTTAATATATCCTTTACAGAAATTTGAAGAATTACATTGATCCCCCCTTTAAGGTCAAGTCCTTTGTTTAACTCTTGTTTCTTTGCGTCTTTATAGGTTATTCCGAATAAAACGTCTTGTTCAGCAACCGAATCTAAATAGGCTATTTCAGCACTTTCTCTAAGTTTAGAGTAATTGGTTACGTCCTCACCATACTTAGCTTGTGCGTAAGCTGTGGCTTCTTTCTCTTTAGCATTTGTTATAAACGTAAACGATAATTGATATAAACACACCAATCCGAATATAATAGCAAATGCTCGTATGAGTCCTTTGTTTTGCATTACTAGGTTATTTATTTAGTTTTTCTTATTTAAATTAGACGAGCAAATATAGTATTTTATCGATGATTGTTTCTTCTTTTTGAAAGAAACCCTTACGGCAACCATTTTTTCTCAAAATTAGGCTTTCTCTTCTCTAAAAATGCATCTCGACCTTCTTTAGCTTCGTCAGTCATATAAGCTAAACGAGTTGCCTCCCCTGCAAATACTTGTTGCCCTACCATACCGTCATCGGTAAGGTTCATTGCAAATTTCAACATTTTAATAGATGTTGGTGACTTTGCTAAAATTTCTTGAGCCCATTCGTAAGCCGTATCTTCTAACTCATCATGAGGAACTACTGCATTTACCATTCCCATTTCATAAGCTTCTTGTGCTGAATAATTACGCCCTAAAAAGAAAATTTCTCTTGCTTTCTTCTGACCTACCATTTTAGCTAAGTATGCCGATCCGTAACCCGCATCGAAACTTGTTACATCAGCATCGGTTTGTTTAAAAATAGCATGCTCTTTACTAGCTAATGTCATATCACAAACTACATGCAAGCTATGACCACCACCTACAGCCCATCCTGGCACTACACAAATCACAGCTTTAGGCATAAAACGGATTAAACGCTGTACTTCAAGAATATTAAGACGATGATAACCATCCTCACCTACATAACCTTGATGCCCCCTAGCCTTTTGGTCTCCTCCACTACAAAAACTATATACACCATCTTTCGTTGATGGTCCTTCCGCACTTAATAATACTACTCCAATACTCGTATCCTCTTGTGCATCGTGAAAAGCCTGTAGTAATTCACTTGTGGTTTTAGGACGAAAAGCATTACGTACATTAGGTCTATTAAAAGCAATACGTGCTACTCCGTTACATTTTTTATAGGTAATATCTTCAAAGTCTCTAACGACTTTCCAATCAATTTTATTCATGATTAAATATAATTTTACTCAAAATTAACTGAATTAAAAGAAATGACAAATATTATGCTTTTAATTAGTACGGTGTACTAGATCTAAAGATTTAATTTCTATAGGTTGGATATACAATTTGCACTAAACCTATTGATAACTGATTTGAAAAGAACCACCGTATCGACATAAAGTTATCTTATAAATTGCCCCTAAAAAGCCTATACTTACTTTAACTACAAGATAAACCAATGAAACAAAATTATTTATAACTCTCATTTTTTTGATAATACACAATGTATTTACTAGTTGACAACCATAAAATGCAATCGATAAAAAACACACTCCTAACCTCAAAAAGTTATTTCACTGATTTTTAAGAAGCATGTACTGAAAGTCTTTTTTTAACTTAAAAAAGACGTTTATATTGAAGTATAACAAATTAAAAAATTACTAATTATGAAAAAAATATCAATATTTACCACTCTATTATCAATTGCAGTCTCTTTAGTTTCTTGCTCAAAAGATGAATTAGATACTACAGTAGACGTATCAACTACATACGAACCAGATGAGTTCATGGCAATGAGTGAAATGAATAGAGAGGCTAGTGATTTACCATGTAACAACCAATTAAGAGAGGTACATTTTAAAATTAGTGCCAGTCATAACAAATGGAACGACCATATAATGTTACGTTATTTTGGAGCACACCCAGACGATGTGGATGATATCTATGTTAATTGGACACCAAACACGAGACCTTACCTAAAATCAGATAAAGAAGCAAAAGATACTAATGTGCCTTTCGTAGGAGGTCACCCATACGTTTATGCAACGGCTTATATAGCATCTTATAAAGGAAGTAATGGAAATGCACATTATCATTTCTGCCTTGTTGATACAAGTAGGACAGATAATAAAGGTAATTACATACGCGTAGGAAAACAATATCCTAAATGGGGAAGTTGTAGTGGTGATATATTTGAAAAAGATATCACAGGATTATTAGATTTAATGCCATAATTCAATAAATTATTAAGAATATAATAAGGGTGCTTTTTTACAAGGAAGCTCCCTTGTTTAGTTTTAGGAGAGAAGGTGTATGTATTGATATTTTGAATATTTCACGCATACCCTAGTTCTTTTTTAACATAAGAACGTTAAAAAAGAGTAACTGTAGCCCATGGCTATACTGGGGCTTTTTGCTTTTGTACAGCGAAAGATTAGCTAGCATATTTATAGAATATTTACAACCACAACCTGACATGATAGATCTCACTTCATAGATTATTTATAAAAAGAATGGTAGAAAAAAATTGGAATCCTTAAATTTGCGTTCAACCCATTAACTATTTTTAGATTTGGAAAGTAAAAAAGCCCAAAAAATAATTGATAAAATCTTAGGTGATTTAGATCAATCAGGAATTGTCATGGATACCTTAATTGAGGATCTAAAAGAATTAAGAGAATTTACAAGAAAAGAGCAACAACCTTTATTGGTAAAAGTGCTTCGATTAACGTATGAACACCTTGAGGCTAACGATACGTTTGCCATCCCTATTCCTGATGATGAGCCAATAGAGGACATTGAAGGTAATGAAGATGAGCCTGTTGTTGCTACAGCTGTAGAACATGACCCTGTAGAAAGTCTTTCTTACTTAGTCGCTTTATACAAAGACTATAAAAACAAAATGAATATTTTGGATTTAAGAGCATACCGTGATGCCCTTAATAACTACTAATTAGAATTAGATATTGAGTCGTTTAGATTGCCTAACTAATCTAATATCAATTGAAAATGATAATATATTAAAACACTCCTTTATTACAGTAAATAAAGGAGTGTTTTAGTAATATGCTAAGACTTTACTTTTATTGTCCATTCAAAAGAAAATTTTGAGACCAAGTCTCCTTGTTGATCTACCCCGTCGGAAGACATCCAGAAGGTTTGCCCCTCTCCTGTCTCTATAGTATCCCGAATAGCTTTATTAACCAATTCGATATCTGTACACTTAAACGTAATTTTACCTCTAGCTTTTTTAGTAAACTCTGATTTATTCTGAGCCACTAGCATCGATATCTTTTTACCGCTCCTAGCAATAGCCCTCATTACGATTACCCCTGTTGTAAGCTCTGCTGCCATAGCCTGAACTGCAAAATACAAGGAATTAAATGGATTTTGACTAATCCACCTGTGCTTTACACGTACCTCGCAAATGTTTTCGGTGATAGCTGTAACACGTACCCCTGTAAACCAAGCACTAGGTAGCTTAAAAAATAAAAAAATGTTTAAGTTGCTTTTATCAAATTTCATAGTAAGGCTAATTTTATGTATTAAAATAAACTTTTAAACGACAAAAAAATATTTAAAACACAAAAAATTCATTAACACTAAATTAGTTTTTATAAATTGCATCGAGAAACTATAAAATTTAAGATCCATTGAGAACACATTATTTAATTATACTATTAAGCTTTTTAGGATTATCTCTTCAAGCACAAAAGTTAAAAGGAAACAAAATAATAGAAGCACGTGTTGTCGAAATAGACACGTTTTATATCGCTAATATTAAACAAGAATTTAATGTAGCACTTGTATATCAAGAATCTCCTTCGGTAACTGTAGAAACGGATAGTAACCTTCAAGAATTTATACATGTTGAAGTTGACGAGGACAAAAAACTATGGATCTTTTCTGACCTAGATCTTAGTAAGGCTAAGAAACTACTCATTACTATTGGATATAATGAACTTTTTAGAGAATTGAACGTGGGAGGTAAAGTAAAAGCTAACGGTACTATTAACCTGAATAGTAAAGAGTTTACACTTAATGTGTACGAAGCAGCCCGTATGGGAATTGAAGTAGAAAGTGCTATTTTTAACCTTAACGTACAGGATAAAGCCCGATTTGAAGGATCTACAATATGTTATGGTTTAAATATCAATACCGATGGAAGTACGCAAACGGAATTAAAAAGTAATAACAATATTGAAGAACTTAATATTACCCTGAAAGAAAACTCTAAATGTGATATCGTAGGAAACGCTAAAAATGCTGTTATTAACGTTAGAGACAATACCCGCTTTAAAGGTGGCAAACTAAATATTAGTCAGAATACGATAAATGCCGAAGGAAGTGCTAAAGCTTACGTTAAAACTACTGGACAGCTAAATATAAACGCTTCTAAAAAAGCAGAAATATATGTAATAGGAACTAGTGATATTGTGATTAATGGCTTCAAAAATGAAGCTAAGATTATAAAAACAGACAAAACAGGTAATAGACTGTTATAGTATTAGCTTACAATATAAAATTATTTGAAGTGACTTCTTAAGATTGAGGAGTCACTTTTTTTGTTGAGATTCTTAACAACTAAGCTTGTTGCAAGTTAAGGTTTGTCAGAATCGCTATGAGCTTCATTTAAGTCTGTCACTACTCTCTTTTCAAATTCACGATAAAAAGAATCTGCTTCATTTTTATACTGAAATGTTCGATGATATAACATTAAAGTATTTATAGCAATAGACCCTTTTCTATTGTAATCATCATAATTTTTAAAGTAACAAGATAAGAAAAGTAAATATGCGGAATATCTTGAGTTATCTTCTTTTATTTCACCGACATCGTTAGCTGCTAAAAAGACTAGAGCAAAATCTTCTTCTAAATTATAATAGACTTTTAAACACGCCTTAAATATAGCCCGTGTGTGACCTGCTCCAATATTTGAACGCAATTTATATCTATTATTTTGAGTTCCTTTGCTGTGCTCATAAAAAAGAAATTACACATATATTGTTCTGATAAATCTCAGCTTCTATCATAGTTTTAATTGCCTTTCCAAACTCGGGAATAAACCTGTAAATCTTACGATATAAAAAATCTTCGTTACTTTTTGGATATTCATTTTGAAGAAACACAAGACCTTTCTTTGCCATAGTCTAAAAATTAGAATAATGCCCTAAAGTATTTTGTGTATTTACAATTGGAATACTATTGTAAGCATCTAATATAAAGTTAACTGTAGTATCTTTATTTATGATTACCTCTTTATCACTAGGCTGATTACTTAACAAACCTTTTCTACTATTCTTCCAAGGCAATTCACTATGGGTTAAATCCACTAAATCAGCCCCTGTTAGGTGACCATACGATTCCCATACCTCATTTAGATGACTTAAAGTAATGTTATCCAAAGCTATATTTAAAGCTCTACTACTTGGAATAACAGAACTTCTTTTCATAAATTTAAAATTAGCCCACACATCATAAACTACAGAACCATATATCCAAGCTTGGATTCTGTCTTTAAATAATTTCTTATCATTTTTTACAAAAAACCAAAGCTGAGAGTAATACAGTAACTTTTGTAATTTCAAAGGAGTGACCCCTTTATGAATAAAGAATGAAGAAATATCTAATGCTGTATAGTTTGTTTTCATCTTAATGAGTAGTCTCTTAAATTAAACAAATATACAATATTAGTTACAAACCACACAAAACACCTAAATATCAACAAACTACACTAAAACAAGCGAAACCGTAAGTAATTTCATTGTAACATAAATTCAAAAGATATACTGTTAAAAGGGGGTAGAAGTGTGTTATATTTGTAAGCATAAACGAGATATATGATTACTTTTAGTGATTATATACAATTGTTGTGTTTCATACTGAACCAGCCGCATATTTTGGCACTTTCGGTTTTTGCCAAAGCTATATTTCAACGCGCAAAAAAAACAAAAGAGCTAAAATTTCCCAACGCTCGAATTGAAAATTCCAATTAAAACATTTAGATTTGTCAAAAAATGACAAGTCTTATGAAAACCACATTTGGAGAATACATCCGACTTTTACGAAACGAAAACGAATTGACTTTAACTCAACTTGCAGCCAAACTGAATTTGGACTCTGCAAACTTGAGCAAAATCGAAAATGGAAAACGAGATTTTGACAAAAAACGCTTACCAAAACTTGCAAAAATCTTCAAACTGAATCTTACTGAATTGCGGAATGAATACGTGACTGACCAAATTGGAAAGCATATTTACGAAACAAATTGCACTAAACAACTTTTACAAGTTGCAGAAGAAAAAGCAGAATATCGCAGAACACTTAATAAATCACTTCAAACACAATAAAATATGAAAATAGTATCTTTCTTCGCAGGAGCTGGTGGACTTGATTTAGGCTTTCAGCAAGCTGGTTTTAATGTTATTTGGGCAAACGAATATGACAAAGAAATTTGGGAAACATATGAAAAAAATCACCCAAACACGATACTTGACAAAAGAAGTATTGTTAATGTGCCTGCTGATGAAGTTCCAGAATGCGATGGAATAATTGGAGGTCCACCGTGCCAAAGTTGGAGTGAAGCTGGAGCAGCAAGAGGAATTAAAGATAAGAGAGGCCAGTTATTTTATGACTTCATAAGAATATTAGAAGCTAAACAACCTAAATTCTTTTTAGCCGAAAATGTTAGTGGAATGTTGATTTCTAAACATACAGAGGCATTAGAAGGGATTAAAGAACTTTTTAGAAACGCAGGAATAGGATACGAACTTTCTTTTCAAATGCTTAACGCAGCTGATTACAATGTACCACAAGACAGAAAAAGAGTTTTCTTCATAGGGATTAGAAAAGACTTAAATTTTAAATATCAATTCCCAACTGAAACTTTCCCGAAAATACCGCTTGAAGATGTTATATCTGATTTGCAAGATGGTGTTTTACCAGCTTTAGAATATAACAATACCAATGGAGATAATTGTGTAGTTCCAAACCACGAATATATGATTGGAAGTTTTTCTACAATTTTTATATCAAGAAACAGAGTGAGAAGTTGGGATGAACAGTCATACACAATTCAAGCAGGTGGAAGACACGCACCTATTCATCCACAAGCTCCAAAAATGAAATTTATAGAAAAGAACAAGAGAATTTTTGTTCCTGGAAAAGAACATTTGTATAGAAGGCTAAGTGTTAGAGAATGCGCAAGAATTCAAACTTTTCCTAATGATTTTATTTTCCATTACAAAAAAGTTGCTGCGGGTTACAAGATGATTGGAAATGCTGTGCCCGTTAATTTAGCAAAGTTTTTAGCTGAGAGTATTATGCAACAAATAAAAGCTAATGAAATCCCAACCAAAAAAGTAAAACAAACTCAAAAAATTAAAGAAGCAATTTCAGTATGACAAATATTTTAGAAGCTATATTCAATATCTCACAATTAGAAGAATTAACAGTTAAAGACATTGCTTTCGGAAGTAATAGAGCAACAAGTGTAGGTGATGGTTTGGAGTCTTTTGTAAAAGATGCTTTTACAAATACATTTAATGAACTTGACAAAAAAGTTAAACTTGATAAATATACAAATGCTTTTTCTTACCAAGGAAGTTCTCGAACTCCACCTGATTTAATGTTAAAAGGAGGTGATGCAATTGAGGTTAAGAAAACAGAATCAATTACGACTGAATTACAGCTTAATAGTTCTCATCCAAAATCAAAATTATTATCAACGAGTTCACTAATTAATAAGCATTGTGTTAGCTGTGAAGAGTGGACTGAAAAGGATTTTATCTATGCTGTGGGTCATATCCCAAAAGGTTCAAAAATATTATCATCACTGTGGTTTATAGATGGTTCTATCTATGCTGCTGATGAAGATATTTACCTTTCGCTAAAAGAGACTATGACAAATAACATAGAAGCAACTCCAAATATAGATTTTTCACCAACTAATGAAATTGGGAGAGTAAATTTTGTTGACCCTTTAAAAATAACGAACCTAAGAATTAGAGGAATGTGGTTGTTGCAACCTCCTTATAAAGTTTTTGATTATGTTCACGGTTATGATTCAGATAAAAAATTTCAATGTATTACAATTTTACCATTAGTTAAATATAATTCTTTTCCAAAAGGGAGTAAAGATAAATTGGAAGCCGTTGATAGTATTCTCATATCAGATATTGAAGTTCAAGACCCAAATAATCCAATGAATATGATAAATTGTAAATTAATAAAATACGTGAT
>CAYYNF010000025.1:0-17618 GCA_964472695.1 uncultured Flavobacteriaceae bacterium | reverse complement strand
CTTCAGACCCAAGAGAGTTATTGGTAGAGTCTACAACTGCAGATCAGGTGTATTCAGCAGTATCGCCTTTGTATAATCTTTCTGTGGTAGTTGTGGTAGTTTTATTTGTTGTTACTTTAATCACAGTATTTAAAAGTTTGGCTAGTAATCCTTCTAGCTTAAAGAAAACGGGTATTGGTGTGGTTGTGTTTTTAGTGATAGTAGGAGTTTCTTATGCTTTATCTGAAGGTCAGGATTTCGTTACCAGAGACGGTGATATCATTTCAGCATGTACCGTAAAATGGGTAGGTGCAGGTATTAGAACTTTCTACATTCTTTCAGGTACAGCAATCATTTCTATGATTTTGGCAGGAGTAAAAAAATCAATAAGTAACTAAGAAAACATAGGCTATGGGTAAAAGACAAGCACCAGAAGTTAATGCAGGGTCTATGGCAGACATAGCATTCCTGTTACTTATATTTTTTTTAGTAACAACTACTATTGCTTCGGATACAGGGATCAATAGAAAGTTGCCTCCAAAGTATGATGAGGAATTAGCTCCAGATTCAAAGATTAAACAGAAGAATTTGTTTACTGTAATTGTAAATAAAAATAATGAACTTCTTGTTGAAGATGAGAATATAGAGTTAAAAGATCTACGCCAAGCAACTATCGATTTCTTAGATAATGGAGGGGGAACAAAAGCTGATTTAGGTAGTAAATACTGTAACTATTGTAGAGGGAAACGTGATCCAGAGTCATCAGATAATCCTGATAAGGCAGTCGTTTCGGTGCAAAATTCAAGAGAAACTAACTATGAGACTTACATAAAGATTCAGAATGAATTGATAGCTGCTTATAGATTTTTGCGTAATCGTGAGGCAAAAAGACTTTACGGTGAAAGCTTCTTGAGTTTGCAAGCACGATTTAAGGATACCAATGATACTGAGGATAAAGACGAGTTAGAAGCTAAGATTGATGCAGTGAAAAAACTTTTTCCTGAAAAAATATCTGAGGCAGAAGCTAAAGAATAATGTATAACTGATAAAGATTTATTGAGATGTCTAAATTTAAAAAAGGAGGAGGTAAAGAGCTTCCAGCGATTTCAACAGCATCACTACCTGATATCGTGTTTATGTTATTATTCTTCTTTATGGTAGCTACTGTAATGAGAGATAGTACTTTGATGGTGAATAATAAATTACCTTCGGCAGATCAAGTTGAAAAATTAGAAAACCGAAGCCTAGTAATGTACATTTATGCAGGGAAGCCAGGGCAAGGTTATGAAAAATATGGTAAGGAATCTAGGGTACAGCTCAATGATAAGTTTGTGACCAATATAAAAGAAGTGCAAAATTTTGTGCAAGAAGTTCGTTCCAATACTCCTGAAGATCAAATAGGGAAGTTGATGACTGCTTTGAAAGTAGATAAAAATACGAATATGGGACTGGTCGGAGATATTAAAGAGCAGTTACGAGAAGTTAATCAATTAAAAATTAATTATTCTACTAAAGGTGGAAATTAGTAACTTTTAGTTTTTATGCCTTTTTTAAAAAAACAGCAACTTTGTTAAGTTGCTGTTTTTTGTTTTTTAACGTATTTTTTTTCTGCGTAATAAAATATTATTTTTGCTTTCAAAAAAAATATGCCAAGAGTGACAGAAGAAGAGTCTAAAACATCAGAAGGAGATTTGTCTCAAAGAACGGCATCAGCTTCATCAGGTGCTAGTTCAGCTACAGCGCAAGTAGATAATATGGAGGTGTTAAAGAGATGTTTTGGACAGCTTATTGCTGGGGTTCGTAGTGTAATAGGTGAAGCTGACTTTAGTAATTTGAAAGACTCCTATAAAGCTTTGTTTTTGTCGGAAAGTGATCCTCAATCTATTGCTAAATCTCTTAGAGGAGAGGTGGGATCGAGTTTAGATAGGGGGTATGTAGTGGCTGCTAAATTAGAGCCTTTATTACTTAGGTTTATTAATGATTTTCCTAATACAGCTCATAAGTCTTTGGAGGAAAAAGCATCTATTGCTAGATACGCTTCTGTAGGTTTAGCCGATAAAATCAATGAACAAATATTGAGTCGGGTTAAAGCAGAGCTTGTCGATCTTGTTATTGATGATCTTAGGATTGATGATCCTGTTGTTGATGCTATTATTAGAGTAGATGATGCTGAGAGGAAAGCTCATGTTTCAGGAGAGATAAAGAACTTAGTTATATTAACAATTTTGAAAGAGGCTGTGGCTTCTGTGCAAAGAGCGAAAATATCTGAAGCAGATTTGTCTCAAAGAACAGTGCCAGTGTCATCGGATGCTAGTCGTCCAGTTTCAGTACAAGTTGATGGTACAACGGTGTTAAAGAGGTGTTTGGAAGAACTTATAACTGGGATTAATGAAGCAGTAAGTCAAGCTGATCTACAAGATCTTAGAAGTGTAGTTAGTGATTTGATATCAGAACGTCGTAGTCCTTTAACTATAGCTAAGTCTCTTAGGGATGATATTGGTTTAGAGCCTGATAGGGGGTATGTGAAAGCAAGTGACTTAGAGGTTCTGGTGCTTAAGTTTATGATGGAATCACCTAATGCTGCTCATAAATCTTCGGATGAAAAGAAGCTTATTGCCAAAGAGGTAGCTAAGATATTAGCAGATAGAATTAATGAGAAAATATTGCTTTTTGCTAAAGAGAAACCTCGTGGATTTGATCCTCATAATTCTGATAGACAAGTTTATGTGTCTAGTAAGATAAATAAGTTGGTTGTTATGCAAATCTTGAAGGGAGTAATACAAAAATCCGCTAAAGGAGCTACTTTATCACAACAATGTTCAACAAGAGAACGTCCAAAAAGAGAACGTTCAGAAAGGAAAAAACGAGGGCAGAGACCTTAGTAGTTGATTTCGGAAGTATAAAAAACAGCAATCTTGTTAAGTTGCTGTTTTTTGTTTTTAACATGTTTTCTTATGTGTAATAACATCTTATTTTTTCTATTTTTGTTAAAAAAAAGAATTATGCCACAAGAAAATAATTTAGATGAATTGCATAAAAGAATGGCAACCCCACCAAGTCAAGGTTATTTTAGGCCAACACATATTCCATGTTTTAATGAGTTGATGAATGGCTTGGTAGCAGCTGTAGAGGGAATTGATACAGGGGCAGTTGAAGATCAAGCTAAGGAACAATCATATAGAAATAGAAATATTTTTATACATGCTTCACTGATGAGAGGAATGCGTACAGGTGTAGATCGTAGTTTTGTTAAGATGACTCATATAGAACAGTTGGCACTTAAGTATCTAAATACTAGTCCTCATACTTGTGATCGATCAGATGTAGATAAAGCTAATATTGCTCGTCTTCTTGCAGGTGATTTAGCACAAAAGTTAAATCAGTTCGCATTGACCTACGTAGAGCGTCATCGTAGTGGGTTTAGTGTAGGAGATGTGCAGCCTTTTCGTAACTATATTATGAATAATTTGACTGTTGCCTTGGTTGCTAAAGAGGTTGCAGCTAGGATTAGACAAGGTGGAAGAGGGGGAGGAGTTTTTGTTCATTCATCACAGCAATTACCAGTAAGGAAAGAAGAGGGAGCGAAGCCTCAGGGATTAGTAAAGTCATCTGAAGAGACATTACCAGATAGAAGTTCGATGACACGACGTCCGTCAATGCCAGCGACTTCACGAGAATCTCGACCGGCTCCTGTAAGGAGATATTACAGTACCATTGATTTGCAAGATCTTCCTGAAGTACCTACTGAAGTACCTACTGATCTGCCTACTCAATCCTCGAGTCGTGCTATTCTAGAAGGTTTGCCTGAAGCACCTAGTTATGATCCAAGGTTAGAGGCTCTATTACCAAAGGAGCCAAGTCATAACCCAAAACTCAAAAGAGAATCTAAGCCTAAAAGAGAATCTAAACGAAGGTTATTAGGGGCTTAATATTAAGTTATAGAATAGGAATCATGCAGACTTGTTTTGGTTCCTATTTTTTTTGTAACTGTTTTAGTTCTTGTAGAATCAGATGAATGTGATCCGAGAGAGGATATTTTGTATATATTAGTCTTTTGTTTTTTATGGCAAAAAATTAGCTATCATATTCAGGTGAAATTTTTGCCCATAATTTGTGTTAATTTTTTAAATAGTCTCAAATCAAATCTATTCCCTTTATTTGATAAAAAGACTAAAAATCACTTTATTTTTGTTTTATGTTTCAAATTGATAAGACTATAATTTCTGAAGCTATCATTCAGGAAGATTTTGTGTGTAATCTCTCAGCTTGTAAGGGGGGGTGTTGTGTAGGTGGTGATGCTGGAGCTCCTTTAGAGAAAGAAGAGATTCGTATACTTGAAGAGTTATATCCTTTGGTAAAACCTTATATGGAGAAAAGGGGAATAGAGGAGGTTGAAAAACAAGGTGTTTGGGTCACTGCTGAGGATGGGGATTTAGAAACGCCATTAGTTGATAATGGGGCTTGTGCTTACGTGACTTATGAGGAGGGAAAGGCTATTTGTGCTATCGAAAAAGCTTATAATGATGGGGTGGTAGATTGGAAGAAACCAATTTCTTGTCATTTGTATCCTGTACGTGTTAATCAGTACTCAGAGTTTTCAGCAGTAAATTATCATCAGTGGGATATTTGTGATGATGCTTGTGTTTTGGGACGTGAATTACAAGTTCCTATTTATAAGTTTGTAAAAGAAGCATTGATTCGAAAGTTTGGTGAAGAGTGGTATCAGAAGTTAGAGCAAGTAGCACGTGAGTGTCATTCTAAGTAGGTGTTTTCGGTTCATTTATATGAGGTGATTTTAAGTATAACTTTTCAACAATATTTTGTTAATATGATTGATGTATATCATCTTCCATGAAATCTTTATATCAAGCGGTGTTTAACGTAGTTTTAGCACTTGTTTCGTGAAAAAACTTTTCTGATGTAACTGTTTGTTATTTAGTGTTTTTTGTGGGGAGTGTTGTTTTTTTGTTGAAAACTTATCGCTTGTATATGATTATTTTTTTCGGATATTTACACTCTAATTTTACATTTTCTAGACTATGGCACTTACACATATAGTAAAAAGAGATTTCACTAAAGAAATCTTTCAGTTAAATAAAATTACACAAGCAGTTGTTAATGCTATGGCTGCTGTGGATTCAGTTGATGAGAATGAAGCTCAAAATATTGCGTTAGCGGTATACCAAGATCTTTTATCTCGTAGTGCTAAGGATGCTTCTTATGTGCCTACTATAGAAGAGGTGCAGGATGTAGTGGAAAATAAGCTTATGGATACCGAATATAGAGAAGTAGCAAAGGCTTATATTCTCTATAGGAATAAAAGAGCAGTGGAACGTAAATCGAATATCTTCGAAAAACGTATTAATCTAAAGCCTTATGAATACCCTCAGTTGTATGAGTATGTTTCGGCAATCAGACATTCATACTGGATTCATACAGAGTTTAACTTTACTAGCGATATTCAGGATTTTAAGTCTCAGTTAAACGATGTTGAGCGTTCAGCAATCAGAAATACAATGTTGGCAATTTCTCAAATAGAGGTAGCTGTAAAGTCTTTTTGGGGAGATATTTACCAAAGAATGCCTAAACCTGAGATTGGTGCTGTAGGAGCTACTTTTGCAGAAAGTGAAGTTAGGCATGCTGATGCATATTCACACTTGTTAGAAATATTAGGTTTAAACGAGGAGTTCAAGAAGCTTAAGAAAAATCCTGTAATAATGAAACGTGTGCAGTATTTGGAGCAGGCGTTAAGAAACTCAAAGAGTGATTATGATAAGCAATATGCGGAGAGTATTTTGTTATTCTCGGTGTTTATTGAGCATGTTTCATTATTTTCACAATTCTTGATTATTATGGCTTTCAATAAGCATAAAAATATGCTTAAGGGAATTTCTAATGTCGTAGAGGCTACTTCAAAAGAAGAGCAAATACATGGTGATTTCGGGATAGACTTGATCAAAATTTTTAAAGAAGAGCATTCAGAGTGGTTTACACCTGAGTTTAATGCTAATATCCAAAAGATGTGTCAAACTGCTTTTGAAGCAGAGAGTGATATTATTGATTGGATCTTTGAACAAGGGGAATTGGACTTCTTGCCAAAGAATGTAGTAGTTGCTTTTATTAAAGATAGATTTAATAAATCTTTGGAGAGTATCGATATCGAAGCGATCTTTGATGTAGAAGAAGAGTTATTATTGCAAACAGAATGGTTTGATGATGAGATTATAGGAACAAAACACGGAGATTTCTTCGTGAAAAGATCTGTGAACTACAGTAAAAGAACACAGAGTATTACTAGTGATGATTTGTTTTGATAATCATTATTAGTTTAGAAAAATAAAAAGAACGAACTTTATAGTAAAGAAATTATATGAGCGCAACTTTTGAATGGTTGAATGAGAATAGCGTGAAATTCCTATCGGCAGGATATCTGTCAGAAGGGGTTACACCAAAGGAAAGAATCCGAGAAATCGCTGATAGAGCACAGGAAATTTTAGGAATAGAAGGTTTCTCTGATAAGTTTTATGGGTATATGGCTCAAGGATTTTATTCATTAGCATCACCTGTTTGGTCTAATTTCGGTAAGGAAAGAGGACTTCCTATTAGTTGTTTTGGTTCGCATGTAGATGATAGTGTAGGTGATATCTTATATACTCAAGCGGAAGTTGGAATGATGTCGAAGTTAGGAGGAGGAACTTCTGGTTATTTTGGTAAGTTGAGACACCGAGGTGCTCCTATTACTGATAATGGAGAGTCTTCAGGAGCTGTACATGCTATGCGTTTATTTGAATCTATGGTAGATGTAGTGAGTCAGGGTTCAGTACGTAGGGGGCGATTTTCACCTTATTTACCTATCGATCATCCTGATATTGAAGAATTTTTAGGTATCGGTACAGAAGGAAACCCTATTCAGGAATTAACACATGGAGTTACTGTGACTAATGAATGGATGCAAGAGATGATTGATGGTGACGTGACAAAGCGTTCCATTTGGGCAAAAGTGCTTCAATGTCGTGGAGAGATGGGGTATCCTTATGTGTTTTTTACAGATAATGCTAACAAGAATACAGTAGATGTTTATAAGGATAAGCAACATTCAATTTACGCTAGTAATTTGTGTACAGAAATTATGTTGCCTTCTGATGATAATTGGTCTTTTGTGTGTGTGTTGTCTAGTATGAATTTGTTATACTTTGACGATTGGAAGGATACTGATGCAGTGGAGACGATGGTTTATTTCT
Source organism: uncultured Flavobacteriaceae bacterium (assembly GCA_964472695.1). Classification (GTDB taxonomy): domain Bacteria; phylum Bacteroidota; class Bacteroidia; order Flavobacteriales; family Flavobacteriaceae; genus Aquimarina. The sequence goes on along the minus strand of CAYYNF010000025.1, from coordinate 10,398 downwards.
TGGATGCAGTTATTACTGAGTTTTTAGAAAAGTTAGAACGTTACCGTGACTCTGATAGTAGAGAAGATCAACAGGTTTTCTTGTTTATGGAGCGTGCTTATAATTTTGCAAAAGAAAATAGAGCATTAGGTTTAGGGGTGTTGGGATGGCATTCATTGCTTCAGTCTAAAAGTTTTACTTTTGATAGTCAGGAAGCCTATGATCTGAATTCATTAGTTTTTAAAACATTAAAAGAACGTTCGTATAAAGCTTCGGCTGAATTGGCGGAGATGTTTGGTGAACCATTGGTTCTAGAAGGTTATGGACGTAGGAATGCAACATTAAATGCTGTAGCGCCAACAACTTCATCGGCATTCATTTTAGGGCAGGTTTCTCAAGGTATTGAGCCGATTTGGTCAAATATTTACGTAAAAGATATTGCAAAAATAAAAACAACGATTAAGAATCCATTTTTAATAGATTTATTGAAGAAGAAAGGAAAAGATACTACTGAAGTGTGGAGAGATATTCGTGATCATGATGGCTCTGTACAGCATTTAGATTTCTTGACAGAACACGAAAAAGAGGTGTTTCTGACTTATTCGGAAATTGATCAAATGCATATTGTATATCAGGCAGCAAATAGACAAAACCATATCGATCAAGGGCAGTCATTAAATATTATTGTGCACCCGGATATGCCTACCAAGGAAATTAATAAAATACATGTTACAGCTTGGAAGTTAGGTCTGAAGTCCTTGTACTACCAGCATAGTATGAATGCAGCTCAGAAGTTTAGGCAGAAGAAAGAGTGTGCAAGTTGTGAAGCATAGTAAGTGAAAAATAAGGTTATTCTAAATGAATAACCTTATTTTTGTTAAGAACAAAAGTATTTTGTAATACTTTTTGAAGTAATTTTATCTTTCTATAATATGGAAAATCAGAATTGGAAACAGTACGCAAGGCATTATGAGAACTGTAGTATTGAAGAACTTTCAGATATTGCTTTGAATGCAGAGTTGTATCATGATGAAACTCGTTGGGCGGTATTGCAACTTATTGAACAAAAAGGACAAGAATTGAGTCCTAGTCAAAAAGAATTAATTGAACAGTTCAAAATAAAGGCTACGAAAAAGCAGGCTCTGGATCAAGTTGGGGAATCTGAAAAAGTTGTTGTTGAATTGTTTTCTCCAAGAGCTATCTTTGGGTTTTCGATTTTTTTCTCTATTATTTTAGGAGGAGTGCTTATGTTTTCTAATCTTAAGAAAATGGGTAAGCTTAAGCAAGCAATTTCGGTTTTAGTTGCAAGTGTCCTATTCATGTTTTTGCCTTTATTTGTAGTTCCCTTTGTTGGTTTTAGTCAATGGGTTGTGTTATTGGTTAATTTTCTTGGGGCTTTGTTTTTTGTGGAGTATTACTGGAAAAACTACCTGGGGCCAGATCTTGTTTATAAGCGAAGACCTGTAATGAAGGTTGTTTTTATATGTTTTCTATTGTACTTTGTGTTAACTTTTGTTTTGATGCAATTTTTTCCAGAATCAATACAGCAATTAGGGTAATAATATTAATATGAGGATATTACATTTAGATCGAAATCATAATTTCTTGCTAGAAAAACTTAATGATTTGGGGTATCAGAATGATCAAGACTACGTTTCTAGTAAGTGTGAGGTTATGCGTAAGATAGCTTCTTATAATGGGGTAGTAATTCGTAGTCGATTCAGGATCGATAAAGATTTTATTGATCAGGCTACTAATTTGAAGTTTATAGCACGTGTTGGTGCAGGACTTGAAAGTATTGATGTTGAGTATGCTAAACATAAAGGTATTGAGTTGATCTCTGCTCCTGAAGGTAATCGGAATGCTGTAGGAGAGCATACATTAGCTTTATTGTTGAATTTGTTTAATAAAATTAATATAAGTAATCAGCAAATTAGAGAAGGAGTGTGGTTGAGGGAAGCTAATCGAGGTGTTGAGTTGGATGGTATGACAGTCGGTATTATAGGTTATGGTAATATGGGGAAGGCATTTGCGGTAAAGTTACGTGGCTTTAATGTAGAAGTGATCTGTTATGATATAAAGTCTGATGTGGATGATCGAGATGCGGAGCAGGTGGAGTTGCAAGAGTTTTTTGAAAAAGTAGATGTTTTGAGTTTGCATACACCATGGACTCCCTTAACTGATAAGATGGTAGATAGAGATTTTATTAGTAAGTTTAAGAAGCCTTTTTGGTTAATTAATACTGCTAGGGGTAAAAGTGTTGTAACTAAAGATTTGGTGGAGGCATTGGATTCAGGGAAAATATTAGGGGCAGGTTTGGATGTTTTGGAATATGAGAAGGATTCTTTTGAAGATATGTATAAAAATAGTGTTTTGCCAGAGGATTTTAAGCGCTTATTGGCTTTTGATAATGTGTTGTTATCCCCACATGTAGCAGGTTGGTCGGTACAGAGTAATTATAAATTAGCTAAGACTATTGTGGATAAAATTGAATTAAAATTTAGTTAGAATAATATGTATGTGTTAAAGAAGTTTGTAGATGTATTTTTGGAAAATACAGATAGAAAATTAGCTTTTCAGTATAAAGAAGGTGAGTTGCTTAAGGGTAAATATCATATTACGGAAGTCAAAAATAATCACATTCAGAGTGTTGATTGTGGGGGAAGGGTGCATGAATGGTTTGAGACGGTTTTTCAATAGAGGTTATCACGAATAATTTCGTAAACAATTATTCTGCGTATAAATTATTCGTAAAGCCATTGAAAACTGAATTCAAAATTGAAAAATTCATTATGTAATTAGCCACGTACAAAATAATTCGTGATAAAGTTTAATTGTGGGAAAATTATGATGAGGCTAGTATTAAGGGGGCAGTTTATGACTGTTGGTAAAGCAGTTGAGATTTTCAAGACAGTTTCTAGGGTAAGGGGATTACATGCTGATTCTGTTGTTAAGATTGAGTATAGTGCTCCAGACTTTCATAAGGCTCAACTTGACGTTAGGGATATTAGGTTGGAAGATGATTTTTTAATTGTAGATCTTTATGTGGTTAGTACCGATTGCAAAGCTAAAGATGTTTGTGGGGTTATTAAGGTTCAAGGTTATGAGGAACAGGGGGCTTGTACTCCAGGAGGAGGTTGCTGTTAGTGTTTTGAATACTACTTGTTGCTAAAAGATGTTAATGAGGTTAGGGATTGGTGGATGTGTGAAGTGTTTGTTTTTCAATTTCTTATAAAGAAATATGAGGTCAAAATCTAGTGATTTTGACCTCATATTTTTTATTGTTTTATATTTTAAAAAAAGTGTAGGGTGTTTATTTTTGATTAATTTGTTCGAAATTTTCAGCACGTTTCATCTCGATTTTAGCGAGTGTTAAGTAACTGTCTTTACTAGATTCAAAAATCTCTAATTCTTTTTTGTAAGATAGTAAAGCAGATGCTGCTAATATAGGTTTTGAGATTAGAAATATTCCAGTAGCGAACTCTATTATGTTTAACATAGTGCCTGTCTTTTTGTCCATCATTTTTGTAGGGGATACCTTAATATTCCAAAAGATGTATTTTTTGACAAAAGTCCATTTATTCATAGGAGTTAATGTGTTGGCAATGTTTCGATATTCTTTACTTTTATCATAACACCCTTTTATTCCAATTTGCAGTGCTTTGTTTACTAAATTTGCTGTTTTGTTAAAAATACTTTGAATTTTGTCAAAGCCTTCTTCGCTTTCTATGTTTTTTTGGCATTCTAAAGATTTTCGAGAGAACTCAAGAATCATCGAAAAAAGATCTTTTGTTTCGTTTACATCTAGATAGCCATCTTCAGTGAAGCGAATAGCTTCTTTTTTCATTATGTCATATATAGTATCTAGTTTATGAGTAATTTCTGCCTCACTTATGCTTGAGCTTTCGAAGTTGATGTGTTTTTTAAATTCGAGATCATCGAGTGTTTTACTATCACTTTTTTTACCAATATAATCACGTACTTTTTTATTTGTTTCAGTGTAATTGTATTTGTTCAACTGTTCATTAATCATGTTGTTAAGTGAAGTATTCATCTCCTTAATTTTATTAGAATCCATTTTCGAAGTTTGTGTTAATCAACTCAAGTAATATTCTTCTAATTTAGTTTTTTTTTATGACATAAAGGTTAGTTTTTAGTGATTTTATACATTAAAATTCCTGCTGCAACAGAGACGTTTAGCGAGTTAATAGTTCCTTTCATGGGGATCTTAGCCTTTTCGTCAACGATATTTAGGATGCTTTTATGAATTCCTTTGCCTTCGGATCCCATAATCAAAGCTGCTTTTTTACTGTAGTTGATGTCATGCATGTTTGTGTCTGTTTTTTCAGTAGCAGCTATTACTTGGATGTCGTATGATTGTAGGTGGTATATTGCATCTTTTAGGTGGTCAACTTTGCAAATAGGTACATTGAATATAGCTCCTGCAGAAGTTTTAATACAGTCTCCATTAACTGGTGCAGATTCACTTTTGCTTATTATGATACCATCAGCTCCTACGCATTCAGCACTTCTTATGATGGCTCCAAAATTTCGCACATCAGTTATTCGGTCAAGTAGGATGAAGAAGGTAGGTTCTTTTTTCGTTAAGCTCGATTCTACAAGTTCTTCGAGGTTCCAGAATTTTACAGGAGATATGTAAGCTACTATTCCTTGGTGGTTTTTTGAGGTAAGTTTGTTGAGTTTTTCGAAGGGTACGCTTTTGTAGCTTATGCCTTCTTTGTTGATAAGGTTCATTAGTTCCTTAATGAGCTCGCCTTTTAGTCCTTTTTGTATGAAAAGTTTGTCTATTGTTGTTTTTGACTTAATAGCTTCGGTTACTGCGTGTATTCCGAAAAGTAGTGTAGTATCATTCATAGTTTGCAAAGTTAATTATTTTATAGTTACAAGGGGTGGGGGCGGGGGTATTTCTATGTTTATTGTTTTTAACGTAAGGGGTGTAGTGTTGTGGTTATTATAGTTTATGTGATTTTTTGTGTTGTAGTAATTCAAATTATGTGTGCTCTTTTTAGGGGCTTTATGTTTGCTTTCTTATTAAGATAAGGGTAATTGGCAATAAATAAGTGTGTTAATGTTTGAAAAGTCGTTTTTTATTCATATTTTCGCATGCCCTTAATTAGGGAGTCAAATATTTTTATTAATAAAGTGTAAAGAGCAATTATGCCAACAAATTCACAATTAGTACGTAAAGGTAGAGCCAGACAAACCAAGAAGAGTAAATCGGCTGCCTTAGATTCTTGTCCACAACGCCGTGGAGTATGTACACGTGTTTACACTACTACACCAAAAAAACCAAACTCAGCAATGCGTAAAGTTGCTCGTGTAAGGTTAACAAATGGTAAGGAAGTAAACGCATACATCGGTGGTGAGGGACACAATCTACAAGAGCACTCGATAGTATTGGTTAGAGGTGGAAGGGTAAAAGATTTACCAGGAGTTAGATATCACATCGTTCGTGGAGCGCTTGATACCGCAGGGGTAGCAGGAAGAACACAACGTAGATCTAAGTATGGTGCAAAACGCCCTAAAGACGCAAAGTAAAATTAGCTAACAATTAAAAAGCTAAAGCTTAAAAAACATTAGAAATGAGAAAAAGAAAGGCGAAAAAAAGACCTATACTTCCAGATCCTCGTTTTAACGACCAGTTAGTAACTCGTTTTGTAAACATGATGATGTGGGATGGTAAAAAGTCTATAGCATTCAAAATCTTTTATGATGCAATGGATATCGTAGAAGAAAAGTCTAAAGATGTTGAACCTTCTGAGGGTGAAGAAGGAAATGAAGGAGAAGAAGGAGGAAATGGAAGTGTTGCATTGAAAGTTTGGAAGCAAGCTTTATCTAATGTAATGCCTCATGTAGAGGTAAAGTCTAAAAGAATAGGTGGTTCTACATTTCAGATTCCAATTCCTATTAGACCAGATAAGAAAGTTTCTACTGCTATGAAAAACTTAATTTCTGCTGCAAGAAAGCGTAATGAGAAGTCAATGGCATTGAGATTGGCAATGGAGATTTTAGCTGCATTTAAAGAAGAAGGTGGTGCTTTCAAAACGAAAACACAAATTCATGCTATGGCAGATGCAAACAAAGCATATTCTCACTTTAGATTCTAGATAAAATGGCAAGAAATTTAAAATTTACCAGAAATATTGGTATTGCAGCACATATTGATGCTGGAAAAACCACTACCACTGAGCGTATATTATATTACACAGGGGTAAGTCATAAAATTGGAGAAGTACATGATGGTGCTGCTACGATGGACTGGATGGAGCAAGAGCAGGAGCGTGGTATCACAATTACGTCTGCAGCTACTACTTGTGAGTGGCAGTTCCCTTTGGATAATGGGAAGAAAACTAAGGATACTAAAGGTTATCACTTTAATATCATTGATACTCCGGGTCACGTTGATTTTACAGTGGAGGTGAATCGTTCTTTACGTGTATTAGATGGTTTAGTATTTTTGTTTAGTGCGGTTGATGGTGTTGAGCCTCAGTCTGAAACTAACTGGAGACTTGCTGATAATTATAAAGTGCCACGTATCGGTTTTGTGAATAAAATGGACCGTCAAGGGTCAAATTTCCTTGCTGTTTGTCAGCAGGTGAAAGATATGTTGAAGTCTAATGCTGTGCCAATTGTATTGAATATTGGTGATGAGGCAGACTTTAAAGGTGTGGTTGACTTAGTGAAGAATCAGGCTATTGTTTGGCATGAAACCCAAGGGTCTACTTTTGATATTGTAGAGATTCCTGAGGATTTAAAAGAAGAAGCTGCGGAATTAAGAGCTAATCTTATTGAAGAGGTTGCTGCTTATGATGAGAACTTGTTAGAGAAGTTTATGGAGGATGAAAACTCTATTACTGAAGAAGAGGTTCATGCTGCATTAAGAGCTGCGGTTATGGATATGGCGATCATTCCTATGGTTTGTGGTTCAGCGTTCAAAAACAAGGGAGTTCAGTTTTTATTAGATGCTGTATGTCGTTACTTGCCTTCGCCAACAGATCGTGATAACATCGTTGGTACTGATCCTGATACGGGGGAAGAGGTAGTGCGTCGTCCAGATGTAAAAGATCCGTTTTCTGCCTTAGCATTTAAGATTGCTACTGATCCATTTGTGGGGCGTTTGGCATTTTTCCGTGCTTATTCAGGGCGTTTAGATGCGGGTTCTTATATCTTGAATAACCGTTCTGGTAAGAAAGAGCGTATTTCTCGTATTTATCAAATGCACTCAAATAAGCAAAATGCTATCGAGTATATTGAGGCAGGAGATATTGGAGCAGCTGTAGGTTTTAAAGATATCAAGACTGGTGATACTATGTCTGATGAAAAGAATCCTATTGTATTAGAATCAATGGAGTTCCCTGATCCAGTAATCGGTATCGCTGTTGAGCCAAAAACTAAGGCTGATGTTGATAAGATGGGTATGGCTTTAGCTAAATTATCTGAAGAAGATCCGACTTTTACAGCAAGAACAGATGAGGCTTCTGGTCAAACAATTATCTCAGGAATGGGAGAGCTTCACTTGGATATTATTATTGATCGTCTTAAGCGTGAGTTTAAGGTAGAAGTGAATCAAGGGCAACCTCAAGTAGAGTACAAGGAAGCTATTACTATGAAGGCTGATCACCGTGAGGTGTATAAGAAACAGTCTGGTGGACGTGGTAAATTCGCAGATATCGTATTTACATTAGAGCCTGCAGAGGAAGGGAAAGAAGGGTTAGAATTCGTTTCTGAAATCAAAGGAGGTAACGTTCCTAAGGAATTTGTTCCTTCTGTAGAGAAAGGTTTCAAAGATGCTATGAAGAATGGTCCATTGGCAGGTTATGAAGTAGATGCAATGAAAGTTACTTTAACTGATGGTTCTTATCATGATGTGGATTCGGATCAGTTGTCATTTGAATTAGCGGCTAAGTTAGGGTTTAAAGCTGCTGCAAAAGCTGCAAAAGCTGTAATTATGGAGCCAATCATGAAGTTGGAGGTTATTACTCCGGAAGAGAATATGGGGGATATAGTAGGTGACTTAAACAGACGTAGAGGTCAGGTGAGTGATATGGGTGATCGTAACGGGGCTAAAACTGTTAAGGCATCTGTACCTTTATCTGAAATGTTTGGATATGTAACTACATTAAGAACCTTGTCTTCGGGTAGAGCGACGTCTACAATGGAATTTTCACATTACGCAGAAACTCCTTCTAACATCTCTGAGCAAGTGATCAGCGAGGCTAAAGGACAGTAAGCTAAAGTTTATTAAAATGAGCAAAAGAATCAGAATAAGTTTAAGTTCTAATCTTAGAGATATAGATAGAGCTGCAGAAAGTATCTGTACTGCTATTAAGAGCACAGGTGCGGTTGTTGTGGGTCCAGTACCTTTACCAACAAAGAAAAAGAAGTATACTGTATTACGTTCTCCTCACGTAAATAAGAAGTCGAGAGAGCAGTTTCAGTTGTGTAAGCATAAGAGAATAATTGATATTTATAGTTCTTCATCAAAGACTATCGATGCTTTAATGAAATTAGAGCTTCCTAGTGGTGTTGAAGTAGAGATAAAGGTCTAATTGCTTCTTATATAGATAGTTTAAAATCGGGGTTTTCAGGTATTTACGCTTGGAAGTTCCGATTTTTTTTTGTACTTTTGCAATCTAAATTTGGTTTAATAGCTGGATTTTGACATGTCCTGAGCTGCGAGCGAGGGAAAAACGGAAAAGCACAATCTAAGTCGAGACTGTTGTTTTTCGACTTTTTTTAATAAGTAAATAATTATAAATTTTTAATAATGTCTGGGTTAATAGGTAAGAAGATCGGAATGACTAGCCTTTTTGACGAAAATGGAAAGAATATTCCATGTACAGTTATTGAGGTAGGTCCATGTGTTGTTACCCAAGTCAGAACCGAAGAGGTTGACGGTTATAACGCTGTTCAGTTAGGTTTCGATGACAAAGCAGAGAAAAATGCTAGCAAAGCTGCACAAGGTCACTTTAAAAAGGCTGGTACTGCGGTAAAGCGTAAAGTTGTCGAATTTCAAGGTTTTGATGAGGAGTACAAATTAGGTGATGTAATCACTGCTGAGTTGTTTTCTGAAGGGGAATTTGTTGATGTTTCTGCAACATCAAAAGGTAAAGGGTTTCAAGGGGTAGTAAAGCGTCACAATTTTGGTGGTGTAGGTCAGGCTACTCATGGTCAGCATAACCGTGATAGAGCACCTGGTTCTATTGGAGCTGCTTCATATCCTGCTCGTGTATTCAAAGGAATGCGTATGGCAGGACGAATGGGTGGAGACAAAGTAAAGGTTCAAAACTTGCGTGTTTTAAAAGTGGTAGCCGAGAAGAATTTAGTTGTGGTTAAAGGATGTGTTCCTGGTCACAAAAATGCATACGTAACTATTGAGAAGTAATGGAAGTAGCAGTATTAAATATTAATGGAAATGAGACAGGTCGAAAGGTGAACCTTTCCGATGCTGTTTTTGCTATCGAACCAAATAACCATGCGGTATATTTGGATGTTAAACGTACTCAAAACAATGATCGTAGAGGGACTAGTTCATCAAAAACTAGAAATGCTATTTCAGGTAGTACGCGTAAACTAAAGAAACAAAAAGGAACAGGTACTGCTCGTGCAGGAAGTATTAAGTCTCCTGTGTTTAGAGGTGGAGGACGTATTTTTGGTCCAGAACCACGTGACTACACTACTAAGTTAAATAAAGGAGTGAAGCGTTTAGCTCGTAAATCGGCTTTAAGTATTAAAGCTGGTGAAGGTGCTGTTAAGGTATTAGAGGACTTCTCTTTTGATGCTATTAAAACTAAGAACTTTGCAACTCTTCTTCAAAATTTAGGTGCTGATGCAGATAGGTCTTTATTTGTGTTAGCAACAGAAAATAAGAATGTATACTTATCTTCTCGTAATATTAAGAATACCAATGTAATCACTTCATCTGAATTAAGTACATACGAAATCTTAAAAGCTAAGAACGTATTTGTATTAGAAAATGCTGTGGAGGGTATTGAATCTAACTTAAGTAAATAATAGGGATCATGAGTATTTTAATAAAGCCTATCATTACAGAAAAAGCAGCAAACTTAGGTGAAACAAGAAACTGTTTTACTTTTGTTGTTAAAAAAAATGCGAACAAAATAGAAATCAAGAATGCTGTTGAAGCAACTTACGGGGTTTCTGTTGATAAAGTTCGTACTATAAATGTACGTCCGGATCGCAATACGCGTTACACAAAAACGGGTATTGTTACTGGTAAAACGAATGCTTATAAAAAAGCACTTGTACAGGTTTCGGAAGGTGATACAATCGATTTATATAGTAATCTTTAAGACTAAGAAATGTCAGTAAGAAAATTAAAACCAATTACGCCAGGACAGCGTTTTAGAGTAGTGAATGGGTTTGACGCCATTACTA